>JBGPZR010000059.1:0-9148 GCA_041493845.1 Terriglobia bacterium
ACGACAACGCGGCGCGGTTGTTTCCGCGTTGAATTTGAGAGACGAGTCTCTTCCACAATTTGGTTCGCTAACCCTGGCGAGCCCGCCTCCCCCCGTCCTGAATGAAACAGCGCGACCGCGCCCCAAATAGGACCCTTGATGCGGCAACTCCTGAACGGTGGTTCATTTCCTGAACAGCCGTTCAGAATTGATTGACAGAGGCTCGATGGGCATGATAACAATAGCAGAGCAGCAGCCTGTGAAACCTGCGGGCCGATCGGCAAGGGAGAATCCGGTTGTCGCGCCGCCGCAGCCGTAATCAAAGCAACGGCCACCTTCCCCGGCGCTATCTTGCGCGCCGGCTGGAGATCCTTCGCGCCGCGGGAAGAACATTCCGCGAGCAGGGATTCGCTGAAACCGGGATGCGCGACATCGCCGAGGCTGCGGCTCTCTCACCGGCAAACCTTTACAATTATTTTCAGGGCAAGCACGAGATCCTCTTTTTCTGCCAGGACAATTCTCTGGATCGCATGATCGCTGCGCTTGAGAAGGCGCGCCGCATGCGAACGAGCGCCGCCGAAAAACTGCGCCTGGTGATCGTGTCTCATTTGCGATGCGTACTGGACGAAGTGGAAGGGTCCGCGGCGCATCTCCTGACCAGCGCGCTGCCACCGCGTCTGCAACGCAGCCTGATCATGAAACGTGACCGATACGAGGAAGGCGTGCGCCAACTGATTGCCGCGGGCGGGCGCTCGGGAGAGTTTGTTCCGTGCGATCCGACGCTGACCGCGTGCGCCATGCTGGGAGCGCTGAACTGGAGCGTGCGCTGGTTCAGTCCGGAGGGGCGGCTGACGCCGGCTGAGATTGCGGAGGGATTTGCGGATTATCTGATCCGCGGGTTGCTGGCCAAACCGGACGCTCTCAGGCATCCACTAGCGGCCCGGGAGGCGCCACATTCGCGCCGGAAGTATCTTCCGCAGGGCGCGAAGAGAAGCGCGTCGTCACGATGATATCCACAAGAGGTGATTAAACGTGGCTACACTTCCAATCGAATCACAGAAAACATCTCAGATTCGAATAACACTGAACGGCGAAGAGACTGATGTCTCCTTCGCTCCGTACAAGACATTGCTCGAGGTCCTTCGCGAGGATCTGGGCCACACGGGCACAAAACACGGCTGCGAGCTGGGAGAGTGCGGGGCTTGCGCCGTACTTCTGGACGGCAAGCCGGTGCTCTCGTGTCTGGTGCTGGCGCTGGAGTGCGATCGGAAGACCGTGCTGACCGTGGAAGGGCTTGGGACGGATGGAAATCTTCATCCATTGCAGGACGCTTTTGCCGATTTGGGTGCCGCGCAGTGCGGATATTGCACCCCGGCGATTCTGGTGACGGCGAAAGCGCTGCTGGATCAGAATCCGCACCCCAATCGCAACCAAATCCGCGAAGCCATTTCCGGAAACCTGTGCCGATGCACGGGGTACTTGCAGATTTTTGAAGCGGTCGAGGCAGCCATCTTGAAGATCGCGGGGCATTCAAAGCAGGCAACATAGAATCGAAAACGGGGCCATGCACCACCAGGCGCTCAGGAGCGCACATGCCGAAGCAGAGTGATTTACCGAACGCGCCCGATCAAAACTCAGGAGCAAGCGGGAGCGAATTGCGCGTGGTTGGTGTCTCCCGGCGGCGGGTTGACGCCCGCGCAAAAGTGACGGGCCAGACGCGCTTCGCCGATGACATTTCCCTTCCCCGCATGGCGCACTGCAAATTGCTGCGTTCTCCGCATCCGCACGCGCGCATCCGCAAGATTGATGTGTCGCGCGCCATGGCGCATCCCGGCGTGTACCTGGTTTTGACGGGGAAAGATCTGCCCATCGAGTATGGAATTCTTCCGGTCAGCCAGGATGAACAGGCGCTTTGCGGCGATCATGTGCGGCATGTGGGAGATCCGGTGGCAGCTGTCATCGCGCGGGAAGAGCTGACGGCCTTCGATGCCTGCGATTTGATTGACGTCGAATATGAAATTTTGGCGACGATTTCAGATCCCGAGGAGGCGCTTGCGACACCGGAGCCGCGGATTCATGACTACGGCGAGGAAGGAAACATCCACAAGCGCGTGTCGCTCGAGTTCGGCAACGTGGAGCAAGGGTTCGCCGAAGCGGATGAAATTTTCGAAGACACTTTCTTCTACCAGGGGAGCACTCATCTTCCCATCGAACAGCACGCGGCCATTGCCATCAAGGATCCCGAAGGAAAATTGACGATCTGGTCGAGCACGCAGACGCCGCATTACCTTCATCGGGCTCTTGCCAGAGTGCTCGAGATGCCGGCCGCGCATATTCGCGTGATTGCCACGCCCAACGGCGGCGGATTCGGCGGGAAGAGCGATCCATTTAATCACGAGCTGGTGGTGGCCAAAGCGGCGCTGATGCTCGACCGGCCTGTGAAAATCTGCCTGACGCGTGAAGAAGTTTTCTATTGCCACCGCGGCCGTCATCCTGTGCTGATGAAATTCAAGACCGGCGTGAAGAAAGACGGCACCATCACCGGAATGCATCTGCAGACGCTGATTGATGGCGGTGCGTACGGTTCCTACGGCGTTGCCAGCACGTTTTACACCGGCGCGCTGCAGACGACGACCTACCACATTCCGCGATATCGCTTCCAGGGTTGCCGCACGTTCACGAACAAGCCGCCGTGCGGACCCAAGCGCGGACATGGAACTCCGCAGCCCCGCTTCGGCCAGGAAGTTCAACTCGACAAGATCGCCGAAAAGCTCAAGATCGACCCCGCGGGGCTGCGCCTGCGCATAGTCGAATCTTCGAATGCGGTCACGGCAAATTTTCTGCGGCTCGGAACTGTCGGTCTCGGCGAATGCATTCGCCGCGTGGTGAAGGCTTCGGGTTGGAATGAAAAATTCCGCAAGCTTCCGGAAGGCCGTGGCATTGGCCTCGCGTGCTCGGCCTACCTGACCGGAGCGGGCCTGCCCATCTACTGGAACAAGATGCCGCACTCCGGAGTTCAGCTCAAACTCGACCGCGGCGGCGGCGTCACGGTTTTTTGCGGCGCCACGGAAATCGGGCAGGGCTCGGACGACGTACTGGCGGCCATCGTCGCCGAAGTTCTGGGTGTCACCACATTTGATATCCGCGTGTATACCGGCGACACGGACCTGGGGCCCGTGGATCTGGGATCGTATTCCAGCCGCGTCACGCTGATGGCGGGAAACGCTGCCATACAAGCTGCCGAGCGCGCGAAAGCGATGCTGGCCGAAGCTGTGGCGCTGCGTCTGGAAGTGCCGAAGGAGCGGCTGCGCTTCGCGGACAATCGCGTGTTTGATTCCGAAGCGCCGGAGAAGGGCGTCACCTTCGCGGAAGCGGTGTGCCTGGCGGAAGCACGCTTCGGGACAATCGGCACTGTCGGTTCGTACACTCCGCCGAAATCCCCGGCGCTCTACAAGGGTGGCGGCGTGGGACCATCGCCCACGTACTCTTACACGGCCGCTGTGATCGAAGTCGAAGTGAATCCGATTACCGGCTGGATCACTGTTCCAAAGGTCTGGATCGCGCACGACATTGGCCGCGCACTCAATCCGGCGCTCGCGCGCGGCCAGGTGGAGGGCGGCGTGTACATGGGGCTCGGCGAAGCTCTGATGGAGGAGCAGGAATTCCGCCGCCTGCCGAAGAAACTTTCTCACGCGCTGGTCCACAAGTTTCCTTCAATCCTGGAGTACAAGAGTCCCACTTCGCTCGATATGCCCGACGTAGTCACGGAGCTGATCGAAGAGCCTGATCCGCGCGGGCCGTTTGGCGCAAAGGAAGTCGGACAGGGACCGCTCCTTCCCGTGATGCCGGCTGTTGCCAACGCCGTTTACGATGCCGTGGGCGTGAGGATTGATGAAGTCCCCATCACGCCGGAAAAGATAATGAAAGCGCTTGCAGAAAAGAAAGCGGGGCGCGCCGCGCGTTTTGGGCCGGACCATTTTCCGCAGGTCAATTGGCCGGAAGCTCTGCGTGTTCCTCCACCCTGGGAGGGAGGGGACGGCAATGCGGTGAATGATGTTCCCCGGCCCGCAAAAC
This sequence comes from Terriglobia bacterium, assembly GCA_041493845.1. Taxonomy (GTDB): domain Bacteria; phylum Acidobacteriota; class Terriglobia; order Acidiferrales; family UBA7541; genus Palsa-295. The sequence continues at coordinate 4,054 of JBGPZR010000059.1, forward strand.
CCCGCGCGGAGAAAGAGAAGGCACTCAGCTCATGATGCGCCTGCCCCTTTTCGAATTCCGCGCCCCGCGTACGCTGGAAGAAGCCGCGCGGATTCTGAACGGCGAGGGAACGAGTGCCATGCCGCTCGCAGGCGGCACAGATCTGCTTCCAAACATGAAGCGCAGGCAGCAGGTCCCGCGCACGCTGATGAGTCTTCGGCATATCGAAAGCCTGACGCAAATCCAACTGGGAGATTCGGGGGCGCGGCTGGGCGCATGCCTCACGCTCAGCGAAATCGCGGAAGATCAGCGATTTCGAAATGGCTTGATGGCTTTGGTGCAAGCGGCATCTCAGGTAGCCACTCCGCAAATTCGAAACATGGCGACGCTGGGCGGAAATATCTGCCTGGACACCCGCTGCAATTACTATAACCAAAGCTACGAGTGGAGGAAGGCGATCAATTTTTGCCTGAAAAAAGACGGTGCGACGTGCTGGGTGGCGCCGGGCAGCCCAAAGTGCGTGGCAGTTTCCTCGACCGACACGGCGCCGGCGCTGATGGCGCTGGGCGCGCGCGTCCGCCTGGTGTCGCGCTCCGGGGAACGCGAAGTCGCGCTCACCGAGCTCTATAACAATGACGGAGTGAACTACATCAGGCGCAGGCCCGATGAGATTCTGGCGGAAGTGCTCCTCGATTCGCTGCACGGCTGGAAGAGCACCTACTGGAAGCTGCGGCGCCGCGGCTCTTTCGACTTTCCCGTGTTGTCCGTCGCTGCGGCAGCACGCCTTTCGAGCAACGGCGCAGTCGAGGAGGCACGGATCGTGGTGGGGTCCGCTGCATCTTGTCCGCTGATTTCCGCGGAGGCGGCAAGATTTTTGCTGGGCCGCCCCTTGAATCAGGATTCCATTGCAGAAGCTGCGGCCATCGCGGCTCGCATAGCCAAGCCGCTCGACAATACGGACTTCGACATGACCTGGCGCAAGAAAGTTACGGCTGAATTTGTCACTTACGCGTTGCGGGAATTGCGCGGCGACGACATGAGCGCCGAGCGTGAGCGCCTGACTCGGCTTCCACCCATCTGATCCCGCCGAATTTCGCCCCCGGCTCGTCCTTGCGGGAATGTTGGCGCTGCCGCCGTCAAGATCAATGAGACCAAAAAACAAACTCAGAACGCACATCACAATCAAGACTTGGGTATGCCGGTGCGTGATGCAGCCTGATAGCGCGCCTGCTTTAGGCGCACGAAACTTGACTCCAACATCTCCATCCGCTACTTCTAATTCCTAACGTTTCCAACAAATCGGGGCATCTGCTTTTCGCTCAAAGCTAACCCCAATGACCTGAAGACGTTGGATTCTGGCACAGTCCTGACACAGCGATGCTAGAACTCGTGGTCTGAACGAGTGGAAGTTCTTGAGCGTCGTTCAGCGGGCAGTGCGCGTGAACTTTCATTGACTGCTGAAGCGAAGTTCGGTTGGTAAGAGCCCCGGTCTGTCACGCAGGAGGCCGCGGGTTCGAGTCCCGCCGCTCCCGCCAGATGTTTCAGTTGAAATTGCGAGAGGTTCAAGCAATGCGGCGGCGCTATCCCTTCAGAAACAGCGCCTGGTCGTTGAATTCGATTTGTTCTTGCCCAATCGGAGGTTCGCGCTCATCAGCGAGAGGCAGCCCGAGGATGACAGAGCTTATCGTCCGAATAGTTTAATGTTTGTTGGCGACGGACTTGACTCGTTGCGAATCGAGGATTTCACGGATCTTCCGCGTGACCACATCACGAGTGTATGGCTTCTGAAGAAACGCCAGCCCTTCCTCCAACGGCCCATGCACCCCCTCCCGAACGATGCCGTCCGTATAGCCAGAGACGTAGAGAACCTTCATTCCTGGCCGCGCTTTTATGAGTCTGGTGGCGAGTTCACGGCCATTCATATTTGGCATGACCACGTCTGTCAAAAGGAAGTCGATGGTGCCGTTATGTGACTCTGCCAGATGAAGGGCTTTCCCTGGTGATTCTGCGGGTATCACGGTGTAGCCGCTGCTTTGAAGGAACTCGCAAGTGACTTCTCGCAGCAAGGCGTCGTCTTCGACGACTAAGATCGTCTCCGAACCATGAGGCAGCTCTTCACTTCGCTCGACATGTCGCGGACTTTCTGCGGCGGCTTCCACCATTGGCAAGTGGATCTTGAAGGCTGTGCCGTGGCCCGGCTCGCTGTAAACCCAAATGTAGCCGCCACTCTGTTTCACAATGCCGTAAACCGTCGCGAGGCCCAACCCCGTACCTTTCCCTTGCTCCTTAGTGGTGAAGAAAGGCTCGAAAATATGGGACTGGGTTTCTTTGTCCATCCCGCATCCAGTGTCGCTAACAACTAGTTGCACATAATGCCCCGGACGAACCATTACCTGGCGATCCGCATAGACTTCGTCCAGGTCAACGTTTGCAGTGGCAATCGTTAGCCTGCCGCCCGTTGGCATCGCGTCCCTCGCATTCGTGGCGAGATTTACGATTACTTGCTCCAGTTGGCCGGGATCGGCTTCCACGCTGCCTATTTTGGCGTCTGTCCGGAAATCCAATTCAATATCCTCTCCAATCACGCGTCGCAACAGTTTTTCGACATCCGCCAGAATCACATTGAGGTTTAGCACTCTGGGTTCGAGAACCTGCCTCCTTCCGAAGGCGAGGAGTTGGCGCGTAAGGTTCGCGCCGCGCCTCGCAGATTCTCGTATCATCTCCAAGCCATGAGTGATTCCCTTATCATGCGGCCGGTCGAGCAGAATCTCACTTTGCCCGAGGATGACACCCAGCAAATTGTTGAAATCGTGCGCAACGCCGCCGGCTAACTTCCCGATGGCCTCGAATTTCTGCAGCTGAAGCACCTGTTGTTCTAAATGCTTGCGTTGCCGGCGATCCTCCGCCTCTCGCAGTTCGCGCTGCACCGCCGGTACCAGGCGCTTCAAGTTGGTCTTGATGAGGTAATCTTGCGCGCCATGCTTGAGCGCCGCCACGGCAGTGTCCTCACCCATGGTTCCAGAAACGAAAATATACGGAGCGTCGGATCCTGTCGATCTGACCAGTTTCAAAGCGTCCGTACCCGAAAAACGCGGCATTGAAAAGTCGGAGATTACGAGGTCCCACTGCCGTGCTGCGAGACTGGCCTTCAAGGCGTCACGACTGTCCACCCGCTTGAAGTCGACGTCGTAGCCGGCCTGTTTCAGTTCGCGGACGACCATGACAGCATCGTCCTCCGAATCCTCGATGATCAACACACAAAGAGGAACGCCCACTTAAGCTCTCCTAGCCGGCGGTGACTCATTCAGGACCAGCCAATAGAGTCCAAGTTGGCGCGCCGCTTCGCTGAACTGGTTGAAGTCCACCGGCTTGCGAACATAACTGTTCGCACCCAGACCGTAGCCATTGATACGATCCCGTTCTTCGTTTGACGACGTGAGAATCACGACAGGGAGAAGCTTCGTACGGTCATTAATGCGCAAACGACGAAGTACCTCCAGCCCATCCACTTTGGGCAGTTTCAAATCCAATAGGACGACCTGCGGCATAAGCTTCAGGTCGCGCCCTGCGTAGGCTCCCGTGCCAAACAGATAATCGAGAGCGTCGGCGCCATCACGAGCGACCACTACCTCATTGCGGATGTTGTTCTGTTTTAGTGCTCGAAGAGTTAGCTTCTCGTCATCGGCGTTGTCTTCCACGAGAAGAATAATCTTGTCATTCATGATTCAGCCTCCTCCAGGCCTTGCCTCCAGCAGCGTAAAGTAAAATGTCGCGCCTCTCTCAACGGCGCTCTCTGCCCAAATGCGGCCGCCATGCCGGTGAATGATCCTTTGGACAGTCGCCAGCCCCACCCCAGTTCCGGGGAAATCGTTCTTGTCATGGAGACGCTGGAAGGCGCCGAAAAGCCGGTCCGCATAGGCTGGGTCGAATCCGGCGCCGTTGTCCCGCACAAAAAACGCTGACGTGCCATCTGCCTGCGTGCACCCTAGCTCGATCCGGGCGCGCTCGCTCCGGGACGTGAACTTCCAGGAATTGCCGAGCAGATTCTCCAACACGGCGCGCATGAGTCCGGAGTCTCCTTCTGCTCGAAGCTCCGGAGCAATGACAAACTCCACATTGCGCTCGGGTTGCCCCTGGCGCAGCTCGGTGGCGATCGCGTGCGCCAACTCGCTCAAGTTCACGGTTTCCCGCCGCATTTCCGCCCGCGTGATTCGAGAGAGATCGAGGAGGTCATCGATCAGTGTACCCATCCGCTGGGTCGCCGCCCGCACGCGCTGCAGATAGTCTTTTCCCTGGTTGTCCAGCCGGCCAGCATAATCCTCCAGCAAAGCCTGGCTGAAACCGTCGATGCCTCGGAGCGGCGCGCGGAGATCATGGGACACCGAATAGCAAAACGCCTCCAGTTCTCTGTTGGAGGCTTCGAGTTGCGCGCTCCGTTGGTCAATTTCCTGCTCCGCATGCTTGCGGTCGGAAACATCGCGCAACATTACGGTAAAAATGGCCTGTCCGTTCTGGACGAGCTTGGAGATCGAGGCTTCCGCGGGGAACTCGCTGCCGTCTTTGCGGCGCCCGTAAACCTCCGTCCGCTCCCCCATGCGCCGAGATCTTTCGGACGCGCTGGCAAAGTTGTGGACATGCTGGCGATGCACTTGAACAAAGCGGGCTGGAATGAGCAGGTCCAGCGGCTGGCCCAGCACTTCTTGGGCGGCATATCCAAAGATCTTTTCTGCTCCTTGATTGAACAGGCGAATGCTCTGGGACTCATCCACTGAAATAACAGCGTCTTGGGCAATGTCCAAAACCCCGGCAAAGCGGCGTTCCGATGCTTGCAGCGCCTCTTCCGTCTGTCCCCGCTTGAGGTCGGTCTGATGGAGCAACCGAGCGTTCCAGTAGACGATAACGGTGAACACGCCGATGTAAATCACGGCCGAAAGTGCAGTCCCGATCTCGGTGTCGTAAAGGCCGGCCCGCTGCCCTGTCACCCGCAACCACCCCAGCAGGATCGGGAGCGCAATTGCAAAGGGTAACACCCGGCGCGCTATGATTCCGCCAGCCGTGTCGCTCGAAAAAAGCGGTGCCAGGCCGGTGTCCGGGTGTGCGAATAGAATTCCGATGG
>JBGPZR010000096.1:0-7162 GCA_041493845.1 Terriglobia bacterium
AACCGGCGCGCATGCGTTCCTCGGCGGCTTTCGTGTCGAAGTGCAAAAAATACCAGGCGGCTACGGTCAAATGTCTCGCGTGGAAGAATTCCTCGGGCTGATAATCGCAACTCTCAAACCGCCGCACCACCTCCTCAATTTCTGCCTCGCTGCGATAGCGCTCGAATTCCGGCATCGTTCCTCCAAAAAAAACCGCCCGCATCCGCGGTGGCGGACACGGGCGGTCGATTTCGTTCTGCAACAATTCTACAGAATCATTCGGCGCTCGTCCATCGCATCCCGATCCTCCAGCCGCTAGCTTCTAACTCTTAACTTTCAACTCTCAACTTCCAGATCACTCATACCGCAGCGCCTTCCAATCCGCAGACCTCCCCCAGAGCCGTCGAACACTGTGCCGGAAACAACTTACTTCAGGCGGGCGGCGTCTCTGGGCTGAGCGTGCGCGGCAGTGGGATTCTTCGGCGCGCCGCTGGACAGCCTTTTTGAATCTGAAAGGCCGGACTAAAACGATTTCATCGTTCGAATCATAGACGTCGGGCGTAGAATGGCCGCTCTGGATTTTCTTGAGGCGACCACACAAATGAGCGATGAAGCTGAGAAGAAGGGGGCGCTCTCCGCGATCATCCTCACCGTTCTGGTTGTGTTGGTCTCCGTCTATTGCATCGCCTACGGCTTGCAAACGCTCGTGTGGGTGGAAGCCAGGCACTGGTCTTCCGTAAATCCGTGGCTGCGAGATGTGCCGCAGCCTCTGCCCAGCGCAACCCCCTCCGCAAAGGGTACGCAAGTGAAGGCCTACGATTACGAGTTCCTTTCCCCGTGGGGCGCCGGGAAAGTGACGCCCCATTTGGTGCACGTGGAGTTTCGCTTCAACGGAGGACAGGTGGCCATCCTGTTTGATCCCGAGACTTCACTCGACACCATGCGGAATTTGAAATCGACAAACCCGCTCGAATATCAGAGATTCACGAATGTGTTTGTGGACCATCCCATCGAATTCAACTACCAGCTCTATCAAATGGTCTACGGCGTATCGCCCGGGCAATTGTCGCCGATCATGTCTAGCCGTGACGCGATGCGCATGAACGTCCTGCTGCTCTGGAAACTTTCTTTTGGCTTCGACACCACTCCCGGAATTTATTCGTTCGACTTCGGCAAGAACCACGGATTTCAGTTCGGCGAGCCCGGCAAAGGCCGTCCAGTGGCCGTCCGCGTTTTCGACGACCGCGACCGCCAGTTCCGGCTAATCTTTCTGGTTGCAGCGGGCTCGAACGCACCCTTGACCCAGGACGATATCAACACGGCCGTGTCATCCCTCAAGCCGGTTCCCATCATCGAGCGCTAAGCGCGGGCCGCGGCACCGGCGGCGTTCAAGACTTTCTGGTAGTAGGCCTCGTACTGCGGGATCACGTCGTTCGAGCAATATTTCCGACGCGCATTTACGCGCGCCTGCTGGCCCATCTGACGGCCGCGGTCGGGAAGCGTGAGGATTTCAAGCGCGTACTTCGCTCCCGTCACAATGTCGCGGGCCGGAATCAAGTATCCATCCACGCCATGCGTGACCACCTCCGGCACGCCGCCGACCCTGGTCGCAATCACGGGAACTTCGCAGGCCATGGCCTCGAGCGCTGCAAGTCCGAACGATTCCTCGTCGCTCGGAAGCAGAAAGAGATCGGCCAGCCCCAGCGTTTCGTGCACGCGATCCTGCTTGCCCAGGAAAAACACGTCCTTGGAGAGGCTCTTTTTGCGCACGATGTATTCAGCCGCGCCACGGTCGGGGCCATCGCCCATCATCACCAGCTTCGCGGGCATTTGTTCGCGCACCAGCGCGAAAATCTCCACCACGTCCGTGATGCGTTTCACCGGGCGAAAATTCGAGAGGTGCATCAGGATGGGCTCGTTGTTGGGAGCCCATTGGGCGCGGAGTTTTTCGTCGCCGCTGCGCTTGTAGAGATCGCAGTTCACGAAATTCGGAATCACTTCGATCGGCCGCTTGATTTCGAACTCCCGCACTGTGCGGTCGCGCAAATAATTCGAAATGGCCGTGACGCCGTCGCTCTGCTCGATCGAAAAGCGCGTGATCGGAAGATAACTGCGATCGTTGCCGACGAGCGTGATGTCCGTTCCGTGCAACGTGGTGATGAACGGCAGCTTCCGAGGCGCAGCCATCATCCGCGCCAGCAGCGCGCTCACCGAATGCGGAATCGCGTAGTGAACGTGCAGCAAATCGAGCGAAGCCTCGTCGGCGACTTCGCTCATTTTCGTGGCCAGAGCCAGTGTGTAAGGCGGGTGATCGAACAGCGGGTAGGTGGTGACTTCAACTTCATGAAAATAAATCCGCTCGTGCGTGGAGCTTAGCCGGATCGGCATGGCATAGCTGATGAAATGAATTTCATGCCCACGCGCGGCCAGCTCGATGCCGAGCTCGGTCGCTACCACTCCCGAGCCGCCGTAAGTCGGATAACAGGTGATCCCGATTTTCATTTGGCCCTCGCTGCACTGTAGCAGCCGCCCGCTGCGCCCGGCAACTTTTCAGGGTCTGCCTGCGCCGCGTCGTTCGCTTGCACCGGATGGACAGCCGATGCTAGATTCGCGCCTTCTTCAGTTATTGATTAGACGAGCCAGGAGCGGATTGGATGCCGCGACTTTCAGGCAAAGTAGCGCTGATTACCGGTGGAGGCACCGGCATCGGACGCGCCTGCGCGCTCCTGTTTGCACAAGAAGGGGCGCGCGTAGCCGTGGCGGGGCGCAGAAAACCACCTCTGGAGGCGGTTGTCCGCGAAATCGAAGCGGCCGGGGGAAAAGCGCTCGCTGTAACCTGCGATGTCACGGACCGGGCGTCCGCGGAAGTTGCTATCGCGGCCACGACGAAGCATTTCGGGCGTCTAGATATTCTGGTGAACAATGCAGGCGCGGTCGTTATCGCCACGGTCGACCAAACCTCCGACGAAGATTGGAGCCACGTGCTGGCCGTCAACCTGACGGGCACATTCTTTGTCTCGCGCGCTGCATTACCGGCGCTTCGTAAAGCGGGAGGCGGCTCGATTGTAAATATTGGTTCCATCCTCGGCTTGATTTCCCGCAAGCAGCGTGCTGCTTATTCGGCGGCGAAGGCGGGAGTCGCCGGCCTGACTCGAGCCATGGCCCTGGACCACGCGCATGAAAATATCCGCGTGAATTGTATCTGTCCCTCGATCATCGAGACGGAGCTGGGCCTTCAGTCCATGGCCAAATCGCCTGACCCCGAGGGTGAGCGAAAGCGCCGCGCCGCAGAAATCCCATTGGGCAGGCTGGGAAAGCCGGTGGATGTCGCGCAGCTGGCCGTTTATCTTGCATCCGATGAGTCAGCCTGGGTCACCGGCGCGACCCTGCCACTGGATGGAGGCCTGACGGCTTACTGAGATGAAGCGCCCAACAAAAGCCATCGCGCGTCTGGCAGTTGCCGAGCTCAAGGAGAAGCTGCGCTCGAGCAACACGGCGAAGCAGTTTGGATTCGAACTTGCCGAAGCGGAGCCGGGCCGCGTGCTGCTGCGGATGCGCGTGGACAAGCGCCACATGCAGGTGCACGGCGTGGTTCATGGGGGCGTGCTGGCAGCGCTCGCAGATACAGCCGGAGGGCTTGCAACATACATTGCCCTGCCACGCGTGAAGCGCGTGGCCACAATCGAGATGAAGATCAATTACCTCGAGTCAGTCGAAGGCGGAACGGTCGAGGCCGAAGCGCGGCTGATCCGACGCGGCAGACATGTGGCCGTGGTGGATTGCGATATCCGCGACCACAATCAGAGACTGGTAGGAAAAGCCCTGATGACTTTCTTCGTCGGCCCGTTCAGAGAAAACAAGAAGCGCCGCCGCTAGGACGATTTATGGGAGCGCGGGATTTTTTCCCCGCCGAAAGCTGCCCGCTCGCTCGCTTCAAAAGTTTCAATTCCTGAAGTTCGGCAAGGAATTCTTCAGCGCGTGGGCTACTGACCGTTCGTTCCCCCCTGAGCTGCATCCTCGCCTTCCTTGTAGAGATACTTGATCGAATGCTTGTACACGAGAAGGTTGGGGCTGCCGAAGCGCGTCAGCTTGATGCAGTCGCGGTCGTACCACTCGACGGTTCCGCGCAGGACTTCGCCGTCGTTGAGCACCACGGCGACCGGCGTGTGCGCCTGCATCTGCTTCACGAAGTAGAAATTCTCCGCGTGCGTCTGCTCGGGCGGCGCCGGCTTCTTCCGCTGCGGCGGGACTTGTTGTGGCAGGGGTTGTGCGGGCCGGGGCGAATACTGCTCCTTCACCTCGGTAAGAGTAGGGCGAAAAAGTTTTCGGTTTACCATGATGGCTCCCTCAGATTGCTACTTGATATGACTACAGAAGAAGTCGTTCGGTTGCAGTTGTCGAAAAAAAACTTAGATCGCCCCGGCTTCCGCGTGGTTTCCGAGCGAGGCGACGTAAGCGTCCAGACCCAATTGGCGGCCAATATTGCGCCGCAGGCGACTTTCCAGGATGTCCAGGCCGTGTGTGGCCCGCAGGACCCACTCCAAATTGACCTTCTTGCTGAGGGTCTCCAACTCCCGTCGCAAATCGGGATTCCGAGGGAGACTACTCTTTGGGCCTTGGGAAAATTCGAGTAGGTCTGTAAGGAGACTATAGAACAGCTCGAGAATATTTTCAAATGATTCCTTCTCCTGCTTGGCCAACAGCGCGGTGGCCGCAAAGATGCCCGCGAATTTTTCGCCCCTCACTCCCTGCTCGATCAACTCGAGAACACTTCGGCGCAACCGCGCCGACTCTTCCAGGTCGAGCACGAGCGCCACGCCCGGGCTGCCATCGGAAAGGTGCGCTGCCAATTTGCGCTCCGGGGCTTTCGCATCCGTGCGCTCTTTGAGAAAAGCCTCGATCTGCGCGGCGGGAACAGGCGCGAAATGAAATTGCAGGCATCGCGAGCGGATGGTCTGCAGCAGGGAACCGGGCGTCGGCGCGAGCAGGATGATGGTTGCCGACTCGGGCGGCTCTTCCAGGATTTTCAGGAAGACGTCCGCGTCGGTCCAGCGCATGGTGTCGGCGCCATCGAGAATGAAAACGCGGCGGCGGCCCTGCGGCTGGAAATATGCGGCGCGCTGCACGGCACGCAATTGGCCGACGCGAAGCATTGGACGTGCCACCGGATTGCGCAGGCGCACGGGGTCGGGCGTGATCAGCCAGACATCGGGGCTGCCTTCGATGATCAGCGGAGTGCGCTCGACCATGGCTGCATCGGCGCTCTCGCCGCGTTCGGCAAGGCCTGCCTCAATCAGCGGCGCGGGGTCGGCCAGGCGAGCCATGCGGCGGCACGAAGCACATTCGCCACAGAAATCGTCCTTCAGGCGCTCGCAGTTGGCGGCTTGCGCGAACATGCGCGCGAGCGTGTATTTGCCGATGCCGCGCGGCCCGGTGAAGAGAAGCGCGCTTGGGACGCGCTCGCGGCGGAGCATTCCGCGAAGGGCGCCGGTGATTCGTTCATTGCCGAGAAATTGGTCGAAGCCCATGGGATCAGCGGTTGGCGTGAAGCGCTGGGAAAATGCGCGCCTCGACAGCCGCGAGAACCTCCCTGTGAATTTCTTCCGGTGCGCGCAGGGCGTGCGCCGCCGCGTCGAAGCATTCGATCTTTTTCCAATTCGGCTGCTCCGCGAGCAGGTCGTACACGTCCGAGGCGGTTTGCAAGTGCGCGATATCGGATTCGAGCAGATCGCGGCGCAACTTTGTGTAGCCGCGCGCGCCCTTCTGTCCCACCAGGCGATGCGCCTCCGCCGCGGGGACGCGCAGGTAGATGACGAGATCTTCGGCAGGCAGCGCGTAGATTTCGTATTCGAGCTGCTTCAGCCATTCGAGGAACTCGCCCCGCTTCGCTGGCGGAACGCGGGCGGTCTGATGCGCCAGATTCGAGCCGGTGTAACGGTCGGCGAGGACCATGTGTCCCGCGGCGAGGTCTGCTTCAATTTTTGGCTTGGCTTCCAAGCGGTCACCGGCGTAAAGCAGCGCGGAGAAGTGTGCGTCCACGGCATCGAGTGGTCCGAATTCGCCGTTCAGGAAGCGCGCCACGAGTTTTCCGAAAAATCCGTCGTAGCGCGGGAAGCTAACCTGCGTGTGCGGTACTTTTCTGGCGTCGAGGGCGCGGGCGAGCATCTCGAGCTGGGTACGTTTCCCCGAGCCGTCGATTCCTTCAAGGACGATGAATTTTCCGCGCGCAGGCATCGAATTGGCGAACAGTTTAGCATGATGTGGAGCCCGGAATTTGTTGCGATTAGGATCGGGGCCGGCCGTTTGTTTTGAATGACTTACGGCGAATTCTATTCGCACTGTGTTGCGATTAGAAAGGCAGCGATTCGTTCGGCGTGAGTCGTGATTCGTGATTCGCGAACCGCAATAGCTGGGGGATTGGCCAGCCCCTTCGCAGCCACTCAGGGTAGAGAGGCACGCCCTTCGATTCCTCTCAGGGTAAAGAGGCACAGAGAAAATCTGGGGGTGACAAAGTCCGATTTTGTTGCGGTTAGAAAATGTTGAAAGCCTTTGAATCCAATTTGTTAGGTCGAATTCTGAATTGGGCACTGTTGCGATTAGCTTTTTCTTCGCCTGGGGGAGTAGCCAGATGTCCGCGGAATAATATGAGCCACCCACAGGTCTCGTTGCACTGGCCACCTAATAACCCTCCGCATTCAACATGGCACAACGAAATGCAGATGGCAAGGGTGAGTGCGGTGGACTTTTGGGGGCGGGGAAGGAAGTCAAAAGACCGGTTAACCACTGATGAACACAGATAAACACTGGTAAGAGACCTACAAAAACCTGCACGCGCGGGTGAAGAAGGAAACGTGATGGCCACAGACCTCTCGGCTGCGCTCGGGATAGGCGAGACAGGCAGAGCAGGAGGCGGCCCCGACCAAGAAATCGGGACGCAAGAGGCGCGCGCCGAAGAAGAGCGGGGGGGGGCGTAAAATGACGGAATGGAGAAGAAAATCTTCTGGGGGACTTTCGCCATCCTGGGGTTGACTGCTGATCTGGTGTTGCCCTTCTGGTGGGCGCTGGGCGCGACGATTCCGATTATCTACGTGAGTTGGTGGATCGCTTATCGCAGCGATTGGTTTTAGTTGGTCATACACGGTCCCAGCAAGCTGGGGCGCGCGAAAGCGGCGGCAAGCCGCCG
>JBGPZR010000264.1:0-4046 GCA_041493845.1 Terriglobia bacterium
CGCCTGTAATTTCGCGCCGGGAGCATCGGGATCGCGGTATTTCCATCACAAAATGCCAGCAGGCTGACTTCTTCGCCCGACAGCCGTTTCTCAATAACGATGGACTGCCCCGCCGCGCCGAACTTCCCTTCGAGCAGCATGGCGCGCACCGCATCCCGCGCTTCCTGAGCATTCGCCGGAAGGATCGTTCCTGTGCCAGGTGTCAGCCCGTTCGCTTTAATGACGCGGAGCGCTGTGCTAGACTTCGCGGAGCGATCCCGCAGAAGGAAAATTTTCTGCGGAGATCGCCGATCGGTGGAACTTCGGGCTCTGTGCAACGATTCCCCGCGAACCCCGCCAGGGCCGGAAGGCAGCAACGGTAACGGGTCAGCTTCGTGTGCCGCGGAGTACCCGAAGTTCCTCTCATCGCAGCCGGAGTCAGAACGGGCTCCCGGGAAGACTAGTTCATGGGCTACAAAGTCATCGCGCGAAAATATCGGCCTCAGACGTTCGCGGAGATCGTCGGGCAGGAGCACGTAACCAAGACGCTCGCGAATGCGATTCAATCGAATCGCGTGGCGCATGCCTACATTTTTTCCGGCGTGCGCGGCGTGGGGAAAACGACGACCGCGCGCATTCTTGCCAAAGCCCTCAACTGCGTGAAAGGCCCGACGGCCGAGCCGGACAACACCTGCGATTCCTGCCGGGAAATTTCCGCCGGCACTTCCCTCGACGTTCTCGAAATTGATGCTGCCTCGAACCGCGGCATTGATCAAATCCGCGAGCTGCGCGAAATGGTGCGTTACGCGCCGGCATCGAGCCGCTACAAGATCGTAATCCTCGACGAAGCACATCAGTTGACCGACGAAGCCTCGAACGCGCTGCTGAAAACTTTGGAAGAGCCGCCCGAGCGCGTGGTTTTCATTCTTGCAACCACGCGTGCCGAAGATTTGGTGGAAACAATCAAGTCGCGCGCGCAGCTTTTTCAATTTCGCTCGCTCACCTTCAAAGAAATTGCCGGTGAAATCGAGCGCATCGCGAAAGCCGAAAATCTGAAGATCGAATCCGGCGCCGTGGGCGTGCTGGCGCGCGCGGCCGAGGGCAGCCTGCGCGACGGACTCTCACTGCTCGAGCAGGCCATCTCCTATTCCAGCGATGAAATCACGGACGCGCAGGTGCGCGAACTTCTCGGCGTGGTGGCCGAAAGCGTCCTTGATGAACTGGTGGAGGCGATCTCGACGCAATCCGCCGAGCGCGCGCTCAGCCTGGTGCACCGCCTCATCTCCGATGGGCAAAACTTGCAGCACTTCTGCCGCGAAGCCATCCGCCACTTCCGCAATTTGCTGGTCGCGCGAGTGTGCGGCGCGGAATCGGATCTCGTTGCGGCGCCGGCGGACGAGCGGCGGCGGCTCGCGGAACAGTCCGCAAAATTCAGCGAGGAAGATTTGACGCGCTTCTTCAATATCCTGCTTTCGACCGATGACGATCTCAGGCGCCAGCCCGATCCGCGCCTGCATCTCGAGCTGGGCTTGTTGAAGCTCGTCAACGCGCAGCGGCTCGCGCCGCTCGAAGAAATTCTGGCCGAGCTTCGCGGCGAAGTGCGGGAGATTCCGCGCGCAGCGAGGCCGGCGCCATCCGGTGCGGCGCAACGCGCAACAGCAGCGAGCCAGACGGCGCCGGCGCAGACAGTCTCTGCATCGCCCGCGGCTGGATCGGGCACAGCCACAGCAGCGCGCATGGCGCCGGAACCGACTGCGAAGGCTGCGTCGCCCATCCCAGCATCGCCGCCGCGGATCATAGCGCGCGCCGCAGAAGATGTTTCGAACGGACTCGCGTCCGCGCAGGTGGATGCCATCAAGGCGGCGCTGCAAGGACAAAAATTTCTCTGGTCTATGGTCGAGCACGTCTCGCGCTGGGAAATCGAAGGCGGCGAGTTGCGGCTTTTTTTCCCCACCGAGAGCCGCGCGCTGGCGGAAATGTTGCAGGCTCGGGATGCGATGGAACGATTGCGCACAGTCTTGAATCAAGTGGTGGGCCAGCCGCTACGCGTCTGTGTTAAGCTTGAATCTGGACGTGCGACAACGGGACGCAGCTCGGAGCTGCGCGCCCGGTTTGAGGAAGATCCGATCGTTAGGGCGATGCTGGAACGTTTCGGCGGCCAAATTTCAAAGGTCAAGCGCCCGGGCGAGGAATGACCCATGGAAGTAAAAGCACTGCAGCAGATGCTGTCGCAGTTCCGCCAGGTGCAGGAAAAGCTCGAGAAGCAGATGGACGGGATTGCCGTGGAAGCATCGTCGGGCGGCGGCATGGTTTCCGTGAAGATGAACGGCCAGAAGCAATTGACGGAAGTGCGGATCGAGCCCGAAGTCTTCAAGAGCAAAGACCAGGAAATGCTGCAGGAATTGCTGCTGGCGGCCGTGAATGAAGCGGCGCGGCGCGTGGATGAAGAACTCTCGAAACAGGTGAAGGACATCGCCGGCGGCTTGCCCGGCATCATGGGCATGAAAATTCCCGGCCTGTTCTGACCGCATGGAATTTCCCGGGACCGGATCTCGTGATTGGCTCCGCTTCCCTTCTCGTTTCAAATCCCGGAAGGGTGATACCCTCGCAACGGATGGAACTGCATGCCTGATTTTTCGCCCTCAGTGACGCGATTGATCGACGAATTGAAGCGCCTGCCCGGCATCGGGCAGAAGACGGCGCAGCGCCTCGCATTTTATTTGTTGCGCGTGGACAAAGATCAGGCGATGGCGCTATCCGACGCGATTCGTGAAGCAAAAGAAAAAGTCCGCGAATGCTCAATCTGCAACAACATCACCGACGCCGATCCCTGCCTCTTCTGCACCGGAGCTTCGCGCGACAGGAAAATCATCTGCGTCGTGGAAGAAGCCACCAACATTCAAGCCGTCGAGAAGACGCGCCAGTTCAGCGGCCTCTACCACGTGCTGGGCGGCGCGCTTTCGCCGCTGCAAGGTGTGGGACCCGACCAACTGAAGATCAAGAGCCTGATCGAACGGCTGAAGGGCGGGATGGTGGAGGAAATCATCGTTGCCACGAACCCGACAGCGGAGGGCGAGGCCACCGCCGTCTATCTCTCGAAGCTGATCAAGCCGCTGGGCGTTCGCGTGACGCGCATCGCTATGGGAATTCCCGTCGGGTCCGATCTCGAGTACGCCGATGAAGTGACCATGCTCAAAGCCATGGAAGGACGCCGGGATATTTAGGCCCGCCGCAAGAGCTCTTTCGCGCCTTGCCTCCCGCGCAGCGCGAGAGTATATAAGAAGAAACGCGGAGGCGCGCGATGTCCCGGCTCGACAAATACATGGCGCAGTACGATCACGAGCATACGAACCCCTGGAACAAGGTGATGCACGCAATCGGAATTCCGATCATCCTCGCCGGGATCATCCTCGCAGCTTTCACGTTTTGGCGCATCGGCCTGGCATTCTTCGTCGGAGGCTGGATCCTGCTGTTCGCCGGGCATCGCATCGAAGGCAACAAGCCGGCATTCTTCCAGGGTGTGATTTATTTTCTGGTTGGGCCGATCTGGGTGGCCAAGGAAATCAAGGACGCGCTGCTGGGCTCGTCGCATACCTCGACCCCCGTCCGTTAGACTCAGCGAAGTGGGGCCTGATCGTCCTCAGGGCTGCTTAAGTTACCTTTTCGCACCAAGGCGCTATCCCGCTCGACCCGCCCCGAAGCGCAATGCTAACCTTGCATTCTGACCCCTCGGAGGAGCAGTGACGGAACCACTGGCATCTAACGACCCCGGAACACAGAAGCGGCGGAGCACGCGAATCGTGCAGGCTGTACCGCTGACGGTGACGGGTGTGGACGCGCTGGGGCAACCATTCAAGGAACGAACGACCACTGTGATGGTGAATTGTCACGGGTGCAAGTACCAGTCGAAACACTACGTTCCGAAGAATTCGATGGTCACGCTGGAAATTCCCCGGCAGCAGCCGGGCCTGCCTCCACGTGCAGTACAGGGCCGCGTGGTCTGGGTGCAGCGGCCGCGCCCGGTGCGCGAGCTGTGTCAGATCGGGCTGGAGTTTGAGGTTTCCGGA
>JBGPZR010000109.1:0-6907 GCA_041493845.1 Terriglobia bacterium
ATCGAGCCCTTCATCGCTACGTATTGGCCAAGCTCTTCTGTCACGCGGACAGAAAGCCACCAGTCTTGGCCTTCGGGGGCAAGGCGCGCGATGCGGCCGACGCCGTCCACGTGTCCCTGGACAAAATGACCGCCGAGCCGCGCCGTTGCTGCGAGCGGGCGCTCGAGGTTTACGGGATCGCCGGATTTTTTCTCGCCGAATGCGGTGCGGCGGAGAGTTTCGCCGGAGAGATCGGCGGAGAAATAATTTTTGGCGAATTCGACGACGGTGAGGCAGCAGCCGTTGACGGAAATGCTGTCGCCCAGCTTCATTTCCTTGGCGAGTTCGCGTGCGTCGCTCAGGTTGACGCGGAGGCGGCCGCCTTGTTCGCCGTGCTCGAGCGATTCAATTTTTCCGACGTGTTCGGTGATCCCTGTAAACATCGCGAAAATATCCTTGGACGGCGAAATCCGGGCCGTAGCGATTCACAGTCAAATTTTTGAGCGCGGGTGATTTGGCGAACCAAGGCGAGGAAATGCGCGCCAGCGGGACGCCGCCGGTTCCCATGATTTTGGGAGCATAGAAGAGAATCATCTTGTCCACAATTCCGGCTTGGAGGGCGGCGCCATTTAGGTCAGCACCAGCTTCGAGCAGAAGATTCAGGACCTGGCGCTTTCCGAGTTCGCGGAGGACGGCATGAAGATCCACGTGGCCGCGCTTTGCAGGCAGGCGGACGACTTCCGCGCCCGCGCGCACGAGCGCGCGGGCTTTCGGCGAGTCGAGAGGTTGGATCGTGAAGATGACGAGATCGTCCTGCGCTGATTTCACGAGCTTCGATTTCAGCGGCGTGCGCAGGCGCGAGTCTACCACGGCGCGGAGCAGTCTTCGCCTGCGCGGCTCGCCGGTGCGATCGGTGAAGCGCGGATCATCGGCGAGGACGGTGCCGATTCCGGTGAGGAGGGCGTCGGCTACGTGGCGGAGCCTTTGGACAAACTCACGTGATGGTTTGCTTGTAATCCAGGTGACACTGCCGGCGCGCTGGGCAATCTGGCCGTCGAGGGAGAGAGCGGTCTTCAGCGTGACGAACGGGAGGCCTGTGCGAATCCACTTGGTATAATCTTCGTTCGTCTCGCGCGCATACTCGTGGCCCCGTTCCAGCATGTGCACCGCAATTCCCGCACGCTTCAACTCCGCGAACCCGCGACCGGAGACAGCGGGATTCGGATCTTTCATGATGGCGTACACCTTCTTTATGCCTGCAGCGATGATCGCCTTTGTGCACGGGCCTGTGCGGCCGGTGGTGCAGCACGGCTCGAGATTCACGTAAAGATTTGCGCCGCGCGCTTTTGCTCCCGCTTTTTCGAGCGCGACGATTTCGGCGTGGTCGCGACGATCATAAACATGGTAGCCCTCCCCCACCTTGATGCCATCCTTGACGACAACAGCTCCGACGCGAGGATTCGGGTGCACCAGCGCCATGCCATCGCGAGCGAGCTCCATGGCTTCCGACAGCCAATAATTGTTTTCGAGAACCGGCTTAATCGAAGAGCGAGTTGACATAGGTTTGCGCGTCGAAGGGAACCAGGTCGTCGATCTGCTCGCCCGTGCCGACGAAGCGGATGGGCAAATTGAGTTCGCGAGTGATGGCGACGACGATGCCGCCTTTGGCCGTGCCGTCGAGCTTGGTGAGCACGATGCCGGTGACGCCGGCATGGCTCCAGAATTCGCGCGCCTGATTCAAGCCGTTCTGGCCGGTGGTGGCGTCGAGGACCAGCAGGACATCGTGCGGCGCGCCGGGAACGATTTTCGCGGCGGTGCGCTTCATTTTTTCGAGCTCGGCCATCAGGTTTGATTTCGTGTGCAGCCGGCCGGCGGTGTCCACGATTACGGCGTCGGTTCCGCGGGCGGCTGCGGCGGTGAGCGCGTCAAAGATCACGGCCGAGGGGTCGGCGCCGGACTTCTGCTTGATGACTTCGACGCCGGCGCGGCGGCCCCAGACTTCGAGCTGCTCGATGGCGGCGGCGCGGAATGTGTCGGCGGCGCAGAGGAGCACGCTGGCGCCTTCCTTCTTCAGGCGATGCGCGAGCTTGCCGATGGTGGTGGTTTTTCCGGTGCCGTTGACGCCAACGACAAAAAGAACGCGGGGCGCGGCGTCGAGTTTGCCGTCGGGACTCGCAGCGGGGGCGGTGAGAATTTTCAGCACCTGGTTTTTCAGCTCGCGCTTCAAATCCTTCGCATCGGTGAGTTTGTGTTCGTTCACCTGCTGGCGGAGCGCGGCGAGGATTTCCCGGGTGGTGCGCACGCCGATGTCCGCACTGAGCAGCGCGGATTCAAGCTGCTTGAGCAGTTCGGGATCGACCGGGCGATCGCCCGTGAGGATTTGCTCGACCTTGGCGGCCAGCTCCGTGCGGGTCTTGCCGACGGAGTCCTTCAGGCGCGCGAGCAGTGTGGGTTCGGGTGGGCCGAAAAGTGTGATCATGAGCTTCGTCGAATGAGTCGAAGCTCAATATTGTAGCAGAGGACCGATTCGTGGCAGGCGATCGGTATGGATTGAAGGGGAAGGCGGTGGTGGCCTGTACGAATCCCAAAGAGCACAGCCAGGATTTGCTGTGCCACAGAAATCTCAAATTGCAGATTTGAGATTTCAAACGACGGCAGAGGCCAAACCGAAAAACCTCAGGTCAGTCCCGACAAAGGCGGTCGGGACGGGACCTGAGCTACAGAAACCCGCGGAACAAACATCTAGAAACAAATTGAGCCTGACAGATGTCAACACGTCCAGATTAGTTCGCAGTGGCTACTTGTGCGGAGGCGGGGTGACGGTGACGTAGGGGCGCAACTTTTCAAGACGCGCCTTCGAGATGCCGTGGATGGCGAGCAAGTCTTCGACGCGTTTGAGCGGCCCGCTTTTTTCGCGGAACCGAATGATGGCCTTCGCGGTGGTAGGTCCGATCCCCGGCAATTCCTGCAGTTGCTCGATTGTCGCGGTGTTCAAATCAATCGGCTTGGCCGGCGGCTTTTTCTGCGCCGCTGCGACGGTGAGCGAGACCAGAAGTATCGCCAAAAGCAGGAAACTAGGCTGCCGGAGGCGAAAAGCCGTTCCATGAATGCGAGATGGTGCCGCTCGCCCAACCTCAGTGGCTGAAGCCCTGTTTTTCCCGACATTTTTCGGCACGGCTAAAGCCGTGCCCTGACGAGTCGAACTGCCCGGACTTCCCTTTGGTGGGCGCTCAGATGGATTTTCCCGTGGCATCGTATTCGGTGACTTTGCCGAAGAGCGCGGCTTGATCGGCGATTTGGGCGCGGTCACCGACGAGGACGATTTGCGCGTTGGCGGAATCGAAATGGCGGCGCGCGGCGGCCAAGATGTCGTCGGTCGTGAGCGCATGAATCTTCTCGCGATATTTTTCCAGATAATCGTCGGGCAAGCGATCGAGGTACATGGTTGAGAGCTGGCCGAGCAATCCATCCTGCGTGGCGGTGCCGAGAGAAAAGACACCGCTCAAATAACTGCGCGCGCTATCGAGCTCTTCGGGCGTGACGGGCAGCGAGCGCATGCGGTCCATTTCGTAAAACATTTCGGTGAGCGTGGCGGCAGCAACATCGTTGCGCACGGCCGCGTGAACGGTGAAATATCCGTACTGGCGCAGGGCGTTGACGCCGCTGCGCGGGCTGTAGGTGTAGCCCTTCTGCTCGCGGATATTGATGACCAGGCGCGAATGAAACGCGCCGCCATAAATCGAATTCGCGAGCACCAAGCGATACCAGCCGGGATCGCGCCGCGTGATGGCCAGATTTCCAAGCAGCACTTGTGTCTGCACGCTGCCCGGCAAATGCACCAGATGGACGCGGCGGCCGGAATGATGGGGCGGCGCGGGCGATGGCGGCGCTTCGGGCTCCGGGGCCTTCCAATTGCCGAAAATTTTCTCGGCCTGCGCGAGCATCTGGTCGGCCGTGAAATCGCCCACGATAATGAGCAGGGCGTTTGCAGGCGAGTAGTGGTGGCGGTAGAAGTCTTCGAGCTGTTCGCGCTTGTACGCTGCGACTTGCTCTTCCGTGGGCGCGACGATGGCGTAGGGATGCTCGCCGAAAAGCACACGGCGCAGCCGCTCGTTGGCGAGGAAGCCGGGCGTGGTGCGCTCGACGCGCAAGCCTTCGATTTTCTGGCGGCGCTCGCGCTCGAATTCGTCGGCGGGGAAAGAAGCGTTGCGCGCGAGGTCGGCGACCAGTTCGAGCAAGCCTTCGGAAAATTCTGCCAGGCCCGAAGCGGAGATGGCGGTGGTATCGGCGCCCGCATGCGAGCCAAGGTCCGCGCCCATGCGGCGCAGGTCCTCTTCAATGCGGCGGCTGGGCCGCGAAACGGTTCCGGTGCGGACAACGGTGGCCGTCATTTCCGCGAGGCCGGGCGCTCGATGCGCCACGGCGGCATTTCCGCTGCGGAAGAAAAGCTGCGCGGAAATTTTCGGGAACGTGCGGGCCTCGGCCAGGACAACCTGCAGGCCGTTCGAAAGTGTGCGAACGGTGCGCCGCGGCCAGGCAACAGCGCGTTCCGGGCCCAGCGCGGGAGCTGCGCTGCGGTGCGAGGTGGGGATGGCGGGAGTGCTCGCGGTGGTCATCGGGCTGCTCCTTTGGCCACTGGTTTCCGCACCACGATGGCGCGATTGCGCGGGACCAGATATTTCTGCGCAGCCGCTTGCACTTGAGCGAGGGTGACGGCCTGAAACCCGTCGAGAATCGTATTCACTCGTTTGGGATCGCCATCGAACAAGGTGAAACACGCGAGATAATGCATCAAGCCGAAGCGCGGCATGTAGGAGCCCATGCCGCCTTCGAGCATGGAATAATAGTCCGAGCGGAATTTCACTTTGACCGGTTCCAGTTCATCCGCAGCGATTCCCTGCTCCCGAAGTTCACTGATCACTTCGTCAAAAGCGGCAATCGTGGCGTCGGCGGAATATTCAGGGCGGTGATAAACGCGTGTGACCATCTGTGTTGGGCCGTTGGTGTCGAAGGCATCGAAGCCTCCGTCCGTTTCGACGGCGATTTGTTTTTCGAGGACGAGCTGGCGGTAAACTCTTCCCGCGCGGCCGCCATGCAAGACGCGGTCGAGCATGGTTAGCGCGTACCAGTCCGGCGTTTCACGCGGAGGGGCCGTGTAACCGATGGCGAGCGCCGGCAGGGTGCCGAACGGCTCGGGAACTTCGCCGCGGCGCTCTTCCGTCTGCGGCGGTTCGGAAACATCGGCGCGAGGCGGCACTGGGCCGCGCGGAATATCGTCGAAATAACGCTTGGCAAGCACGAAAGCCTCGGCGGGATCGAGATCGCCGAGCATCAGCAGCACGGCATTGTTGGGCGAATAGTAGGTGTGAAAGAAATTTCGAACGTCTTCGAGCGTCGCGGCGTCGAGATCGGAAAAATCGCCGTAGAAATTGTGGGCGTTGGGCCAATTGCGGAACGCGACGGGAGGCAGGTCGAGCCAGGGGAAGCCGCCGTAGGGCTGGTTCATCACGTTGACGCGGACTTCTTCCTTCACCACGTCGCGCTGATTGCGCAGATTCTCGTCGTCCACTTTGAGCGCGCGCATGCGGTCGGCCTCGAGCCACAAAACGCGCTCGAGCGCGTTGGATGGGACGGCTTCGAAATAATTCGTGATGTCGTAATTGGTGGTGCCGTTGAGCAGGCCGCCGGAGGAATTGATCAGGCGGATGTGCTCCATTTTCCCGGCGTTTTCCGAGCCCTGGAACATCATGTGCTCGAAGAGATGCGCGAAGCCGCTGCGCCCGCGTGGCTCGAGGCGGAAGCCGATTTGATAATAAACGCCGACGGTGACGAATGGGGCGGAGCGATCGGGCGAGGCGACCACGCGCAGACCGTTCGAGAGAGCGGTGTGCTCGACGGGAATGTGAAGTTTCTTCGACTGTTGGTTCAAACGAGGCCTCCACTGGAATTTTTCAACGCCCGCAAAATCTTTTTGCGCGTCGCGGCCGGGTTTCTTGAGAGAACCCGCGCCGCGAGCAGCGCCAGCGCCGCGTAGGATTCAATGAACTCGCGCGGATAACGGCGAAGCGCCCGGCCGTGTTTTGCGACCGTCGAGAAATCGCCGCGCGAGATGGGTCCGGTCCACGCAGCGTGCGGGCCCAGCCGCTCATAATTATCGAGCATTTGGCGGATTAATGGGAGCAGAGCCTGCAACGCGCGGCGTCTGGAAAAGCCGAGCCCGGTGAGCGTCTGGGTGGCGGCTTCGACAAGCGCGAGTCCGTGGCCTGCTACCAGGGCACCCGCGGCGTGATAGGCCGGTTTGAGGTTGCCGCGAATCGCGACCGGAATGCCGCCCAGAGCGCGCGCGATTTGCTGAGCTGCGCGGCGGGCGGCGCGATCTCCTTCGACCGCAAAAATCACGCCCTTGAGTTGCGGCGTGCCGCGTCCGCTGAATGTTTGCATCGGATGCAGCGAACCTGTGGACATACCACGCCGGGCTAGTGGCGCGAGGACACGGCGATCGAGCGCGCCGCTGGTGTGCAGAGCTATTTTACCGCGATAGTTTTCCCCGCTGAAATTCGCGAGCGCCTTGGCAACATCTTCGAGCGCGCCATCGGGAGTGGTCACGAGAAGAACATCGGCCGCGAGCGCTTGTGGCGTTAGACGCGCGTGGGGTGTGCCACCGCCGATGGCGCGCACGGCCGCCTGCGAACTTCTCTTCGATTGCGTGACGACAGCGCCAATGCGCCAGCCGAGCTGGCGGAGGCGCCGCGCGAGCGTTTGCCCAACGCGTCCCGCGCCGACGATGGAAATAGTCCGGGCCATTCGACGTGATAGCATAGCTTGTTCACACTTTTTGCGGTGGAGGAAATTGGACGTTGCATTTATTCCTGGTGGTTCTCACATTTCTCGCCGCTCTTTTTTGGATTCTCAATACCGCTGACCTGGC
>JBGPZR010000159.1:0-5580 GCA_041493845.1 Terriglobia bacterium
GATGCAGAGCTGGACCAGCTCGATGAAGCGCCCGGTGTCACGCCGAAGTCGCGCCTGGGCTGCCAGTGCGTCCCCGACGGCACCAAGGACATCGTGGTCGAAATTCCCGAGTGGAATAAGAATTACGCCAAAGAGGCGGAGCACTAAGGTGAGGGAGTCAAATCGTGCCGGGCACATTTGATTGGGACAACCACGAAGAAATCGGCATCCAGCTGGCCGAAAAGTTTCCTGACATCGATCCGCTTACCGTTCGATTCATCGACCTACACAAATGGGTCACCGAGCTCCCTGGCTTCACCGGCGATCCCAAACTCTCGAACGAAGGCAAGCTCGAAGCCATCCAGATGGCCTGGCACGAAGAATTTCAAGACCGCCGATCGTAGCGCCGCGCCGCCGCTGGTGCGGCAGCCTTTGCTCCGATGTCGGACGAACCCCGGTCCGACGCTACAGCGATTGCATTGTTTTCTGTCGATGCGTTCGGCCGTCGCTGGCTTCTTCCGCTCTCCGCGCCGTAAGACAAAACCTGCTAGAATCCTCCCGGCGAGTGGGGAAAGCAAGAAACCATGGAAGCAGATCTGCGTTACCCAATCGGAAAATTCGACCGCGTAGAATCCCTGACACCGGACCAGCGCCGCGAACACATTGAAGCCATCGCCGCCGCGCCCGCGCGCCTTGCCGCTGCTGTTTCAGGCCTCAAGTCGGAGCAACTCGACACGCCCTATCGCCCCGGGGGCTGGACCGTTCGCCAGGTGGCGCATCACGTTCCCGACAGCCACATGAACGCCTACATCCGTTTCAAGCTCGCGCTCACCGAAGACGAGCCCACCATCAAGCCCTACATGGAAGATCGCTGGGCCGAGCTCGCCGACGCGAAAGCGCCCATCGAGCCCTCGCTCGCGCTCCTCGAAAATCTGCACAAGCGCTGGGTGCTGCTGCTGCGCTCGCTCGCGCCCGCGGATTGGGCACGCAAGTTGCGCCACCCCGAGCTAGGCTTGCTCACGCTCGATCAGACTCTCGCCATCTACGGCTGGCACGGCCGCCATCACGTCGCGCACATCACCAGCCTGCGCGAGCGCGAGGGTTGGTGATGTAGCCCCGCCTCTTCAGAGGCGGGGCCTTTCCGGCAGCACGCCGGCTTTGGGAACTAGAAAATAGAAAAGGGAAATTGGGAAGTGTCCGGCTAGTGTTGCCGCGCCTCAATCAGAATTTGCCGGGCCTTCCCACTTCCCAGTTTCTGTTTTCAATCCTTCTGCGTCTTGTCAATTGTATCCACATCCCGGATAATTGACTCAGTTCCGATTGCTCTCACTGTGGCGCTATGGTGCAACGGTTAGCACGCGGCCCTTTCAAGGCTGAAATACGGGTTCGATTCCCGTTAGCGCTACCATCTCTCATGCTCTTGCCGCTTTGCGGCTGCCTGCATCTCCCCTCCGAAACGCAAAATGATGTAAGCTGAAGCTTCGACCGTGGGGAAGACCCGAGTAAAGGAGAATTACTTTGGCGCAATTGATGAGGACTTCGAATCCAGCGCTCAACGATAAAGCGTTTCAGGGCGAGCACGCCGCGTTTGGCGAGGCCATGACGCTGCAAGGAACGGTCAACAAGACCGGCGTGCTACTGATTTGCACGGTCGCTACCGCCGCGTGGACCTGGAATTTGTTCCTTCACTCGCCCCAGTCCGTCCAGCCACTGATGTGGCTCGGATTAATCGGCGGACTTGTTTTCGCGATGGTCACCATCTTCAAGAAAACCTGGGCGCCTGTGACAGCGCCGATCTATGCGCTGCTCGAAGGCCTCGTCCTCGGCAGCGTCTCCGCGATGCTCGAGATGCGCTATCACGGCATCGCCATTCAAGCCGTCAGCCTGACCTTCGGCACCCTGGTGGTGCTCCTGCTCGCCTACCGCTCGGGCTTGATTCCCGTCACCGATAAATTCCGCCTGGGCGTTGTCGCCGCCACCGGCGGGATCGCGCTACTGTATGTGCTGGAAATTATCCTGGGATTTTTCGGCGTCCACTTCGCCACCATCAACGGAGCCGGCCCGATCGGAATCGGCTTCAGCGTCTTCGTGGTGATCATCGCCTCGCTCAATCTGGTCCTCGATTTCGATTTCATCGAAAGCGGCGTCCGCGCCGGCGCCCCGAAATACATGGAGTGGTACGCAGCCTTCGGCCTGATGGTCACGCTCATCTGGCTCTATTTCGAAATTCTGCGCCTGCTCTCGAAATTGCGCAGCCGCAATTAGCACCGCGCAGACTTTAGACCCGACACGCGCATTAAAATCGGCGATCCGCGCCTTGCAGCTATTGCTTTCCGATTCGCTTTATCTGCGCCTGCAGCTCCTCCGGCAGCTCCGGTCGCCTCTTGGTAATCCCCGCATGCATTTGTAACCTTTTTACCCTATCCCAGGCTTGTGTCGGATGGACATCTTCCGCTCAGCCACCCAAACGTCCTATTTTCATATGATTCCGGATGCTGCAGGGTGGCCAGCCATTTGCACCGTCTCCCGCGGATTTCAAGCTGTCGCCCGCTCAACTCCGGGCGATTTGAGGGTGTGAGCGTGAAAAAGCGGGAAACGAATTCGAGAGACACGCGCCGCGGGGGAAACCAGCAGCGCGGTTTCACAATGTGGGAGCTGGCCATCGTCTGTGTGTTGCTGATGGTCGTCTCGGCCATGGCCATGGTCCAGCTACATCCGGCCATTCAGCAGCGGCAGGCGGATGGGGCTATGGCTGAAGTGGCTTCACAACTCCGGCTGGCGCGCGAAATGGCTATATCGCAGCGCCGTCAGATCCAGGTGCAGTTCGTTGGCACCAACCAGATTGTCTTGACCCGCCTGAATATCAATCCGGGGGTGGTCGGCGGGACCTTTATCCAGCCTCCCCTGACGTACCGTCTGACGGCCGGCAAGGGCGACACGCCCGACGCTTTTGGCAATGCGGGCGCCATCGAATTCGGAGGAATCGTGGGCGGGCCGCCGACGATGATGTTCCAGAGCGATGGGACCTTCGTTGACACGGTTGGGAATCTCACCAATGGCACAGTGTTCCTGGGAATGGTGAACGAGCCATCCGCGGCACGAGCCGTCACCCTGGTGGGCTCAACGGGCCGGATCCGCATGTGGCGCAACAACGCCGCCGCATGGATTCAGTGAGCGAGGACATGAATATGCGAACGAATGTACGGAAAAAATCGGAAAGCGGATTCTCACTGCTCGAGACCATCATGGCCATCGTCGTTCTCACCATCGGCGTCCTCAGCCTGGCGGGTGTGCTTGCTGCCGGCCTGGCCTACATGAGCATGTCCCAGATGGATTTCATCGCGCAGCAGAAAGCCTCGGAAGCCGTCGAAAGCATCTTCACCGCTCGCGATTCCGGCGCGCTCACCTGGCCGCAGATTTTGAACGTGGCGGACGGCGGCATTTTTTCCCCGGCGGCCTCGCAACTTCAGGACCCGGGTCCGGATGGAATTATTGGCACCGCGGACGATGCACTCCCCGTGGATTGCATCGTTTCACCCGGTCCCGACGGGATATTGGGCACTGCCGACGATACTTGCGCCCCGTTGAATACTTTCACTCGGACCATCGCCATCACCACCAATGTGAACGGAGATACCGCGCTGAGGCAAATCACGGTAACGATGAATTACACCGCGGGTAGATTCGTGCGCCAATACCAATTGATCACTTTTATTTCCGCCGTCTACTGAGCGGGCGCCAGGGAGCCGAGCATGCATCGAGAAAAAGGATTCAGCCTTATCGAAGTGATGGTTGCCACAGCGGTGATGCTCATTATTATGGGCGCCACCCTGAGCATGCTGACGGATGCCATGCACGCCAATGAAGCCGTCGTCGCCATGGCCGACATGCAGGACAACTTGCGCGCCTCGTTGAACCTGATGGTGCGCGACCTGGTCCAGGCGGGCGGCGGAATTCCGATCGGCGGCATTTCCGTTCCCTTTACCGATCCCTTGAACAATCCGGGCGGCTTCCCTGTTCCTCCGGCCATGAACCGGCCCAGCCCTCCCACCAAAGCCTATACATTTCCACTCGCTTCGGCGATCACATCCGTCAACCCGGGCTTCACACTGGGACCGAATTCGCTTGGCCAGCTCACGGACATGATTACGGTGATCTATGCGGATAACACGTTGCCGTGGTCTGCCATGGCGCCGATTAATAATCCGGCGACTCCAAAGTGCAATGGCGTCATTGCCGCCAACGGTTCCTCGATCACCTTCGACACGGCAACGGCTGGCTGCGCCCAGTTGGTTGCGGGTAACGTTTCCGTCGTTCCCGGCGACTTGATCATGCTGTCGAACAATCAGGGCGGCAACATCATCCAGCAGGTCACCGCCGTGGCCGGCAGCGTGCTCTCGTTCGCTGCAGGAGATGCCTTCGGTTTCAATGGAGTGAACGCTGCTTCCGGCACCATCACTCAGATGCAAACAGCCCCGGGTGTTTTTCCGCCCACCAGCGCCACGCGCATCTCGATGGTCACTTATTACATCGACGCAAACACCGTCCCCGGACGGCCCCAATTGATCCGCCGGCTGAATTTCAACGCCCCGCAGGTGGTGGGGCAAGTGATCGAGGGATTGCAGATTTCTTATGATGTGGTGAACGCCGTAGCCACCGCGCCTGCGAACAACGCGCGAAATATCATCGCGCCGGATTCGCCCAGTCAGATCCGGAAAATTAACCTGTACCTTGCGGCGCGTTCCGAGAACCCCTACTCCGTCACCAAGCAGTATTTCCGCGCGAACCTCCTCACCCAGGTCGGGCTGCGCGGTTTGTCGTTCCAGAACCGCTACAACTAGTTTTCTTTTGTTGCGAAGGAGAAACACAGTGAGAGCCAATCGGGAAAAGGGAATGGCACTGATCACGGCACTGCTCGTCATGCTGTTGATCTCTTCCATCATCGTGGGCTTTTCGTATCTGGTGATGACCGACCAGTCCATGGGCGGCTTCACCAACCAGCGGCAGAAGGCCTTCTATGGCGCCGAAGCCGGGATGGAAAAGCTGACGGCGGACCTCAATAACTTGTTCGCCCAGAACTACGCCCCCAGTGCCGCGGAGGTCAATGCTCTGACCACCATCGCCCAGAATCCTGTCATCCCGGGCATCTCCTACATTGATCCGGCTGTGGGCGCCGCTGGCTCGGGTTATGCGATTGTTTTCCCGCCGGACGGCGCCGGCGACCCGCTAGCCACAAACCACACCATCAATTCTGGGCCGTATCAGGGATTGGTGGGCCTGCTCACGTCCTACCAGCTCACGGTTATCTCCCAGTCGGCCTCGGGCTCGGAAGTAAAACTCCGCCGCACCGTGAACACCGTCGGCATTCCCATCTTTCAGTTCGGCGTCTTCTCGCAGACCGACCTGAGCTTTTTCGCCGGCCCCAACTTCAATTTCGGCGGCCGCGTGCACACCAATGGCAATCTGTACTTGGCCGAGGGTGACGGCAGCACACTGACGCTGGCGGACAAAGTCACGGCTGTCGGTGAAGTGATCCGAAAAAATCTCTCCAACGGCTGGAGCACCGCCAACAGTTACAACGGCACTGTAAATATCCTCACC
>JBGPZR010000036.1:0-10896 GCA_041493845.1 Terriglobia bacterium
TCATCCCGTTCTCCATCATCGTCATCATCCTGATGCGCCTGGTGATGAAGTCGCGCAAATGGAAAGTTTCGACCGGGGCGGAAGAATTGGTGGGGGAGACTGGTGAAGTCACCGAGCCGGTGGGCCCGGCCGGAAATTTCGGGATGGTGTTTGTGCACGGTGAGCTTTGGCGCGCCGCCGCTTCAGACGGCCAACCGATTCCGAAAGGCGCGCGCATCCGCGTGGCCAAAGTGAAAGGGCTGACGCTCGAGGTCGAGCCCAGCGGCGCGCCGCAATCCGCATCTTCGTAGGCGAAAGACTGAGGGAGGACACGATGGATTTCACATTGCTGCTGTTCGGTGCCGGCATCCTGATTTTTCTGATCTGGCTATTCAATTCCGTGTACGTCATCAAGGAATGGGAACGCGGCGTGGTCCTTCGCCTGGGAAGAATGCTGCCGCAAGCGAAGGGCGCGGGTCTGCAACTGGTCCTCTACCCGATTGACAAGCTCACGCGCATCTCGCTGCGAATCGAAACGCTCGACGTCCCGCCGCAGGACGTCATCACACGCGACAACGTGTCCGTAAAAGTGAACGCCGTGTGTTACTTCCGCGTGGTGGACGCCAACCTCGCGCTCTCGCAGGTCCAGAATTACCTGTACGCCACCTCGCAATTGGCCCAGACCACCCTCCGCAGCCTGATCGGCCAGTTCGAGCTGGACTCTATCCTGTCAGAGCGCGAAAAGGTTAATGCCAAGCTACAACAAATCCTTGACCAGGATACCGAGCCTTGGGGTATCAAGGTAACGAAGGTTGAGGTCAAACAAGTCGATATTCCGGAGAATATGCAGCGCGCCATCGCCAAGCAGGCGGAGGCCGAGCGCGAGCGCCGGGCAAAGATTATTCACGCGGAAGGTGAATTTGAAGCATCGGCGAAGCTGGCGGACGCGGCTGAAATACTCGAAAAGCAGCCTGCGGCCATCCAGCTCCGGTATTTGCAGACGTTGACGGAAATCGGCGTGGAGAAGAATACGACGATCGTATTCCCGCTGCCGGTGGACATCATCTCGCAATGGGTGCAGGCGGCCGCGGCCAAGAAGTAACCAGAGTAACGAACGGGAATCAGGAGCCAATGGGGGGAAACGGAAAACGCGGCGGCAGCGACCGGGTGCTCGAGAGCCGGCACCTGGTTGGACTATTTCTCGGCGTCGTGCTCCTGTGCGGCGTTTTCTTCACGCTCGGCTACGTGATGGGCCGCACGCAGTATGGTGGCGCAGTTCACGCTGCGGACACCACGCCAGCCATCGCACCCTCCAGGCCGTCACCCGCGAAAGCCAAAGACGTGCCACCTCTCCCGGCGCCCGCAAACACCGAGTGGGATTTCTACGCGAAGAAAGACAACACGCACATGGAGCCGGCGCCGAAAGAAATCGCGCCCGCTCCCGCGGCAATCCCCGCTGTTGTGACGAAGACGCAGGGTGCGCCTCCCGCAGCGACGACGAAGCCGGTCGTTGCGCCGGCGAAGCCGCCCGCGCGATACCAGCCGCCGAAATTGTCCAAGGGCGCCATCGTTCTTCAGGTGGCGGCACTGAAGCGCGAGGGCGATGCGCTGAAGATGGCCGACGAGATTCAGCAGAAAAGGTATCCGGCATTCGTTATCATGCTGCCCAGCGACAGCCTGTATCACGTGCAGGTCGGACCCTACGCGGATGAAAAATCCGCCGAAAGTGCCAAACGCACGCTCGAGCAAACCGGTTTCAAGTCTATAATCAAACGCTGAATGAATTTCCCGCGCACCACGCGAGTGCTGCTGGCCCTCGGCAGCGGCGTCGCCCTGGCACTGTCCTTCCCTGATTATCACTTGTCTCTCCTTGCCTGGGTCTCCGTCTGCATGCTGATCCTGGCATCCGCGGGAGTGCGTCCAGCCGAAGCTCCGGTCTATGGTTTCCTTCACGGCCTGGTTTTTTACCCCGTGTGCCTGCCGTGGATTGATACGGTCATGCAGCAGTATGGGAGCGTGGATCCCTGGAGCTCTGCCGGGATTGTCGGGCTGATCGGAATCGCCGGAGGAATCATCTGGTCGTCATTTTCCTCGGCCGTGGCGCTATCTACAAGGCGCAATCCGGCACTTGCCTGCGCGCTCGCGCCATGCCTTTGGGTCTCACTCGAATTCGCGCGCACGCACTTGCCCTACATCGGCTTCCCATGGAATCTCACTGGGTACGCAGCGAGAGGAAGTCTGGCGCTCCTGCAAGTGACACCGATCACCGGAATTTATGGGCTCAGTTTTCTTATCGCCGCGTATAGCTCGGTGATTGCCTATGCAATCCTTGTTTGTAGCCGGCGTGCATGGAGGACAGCGCTTGTCGTCACCGTCGCATTGATCCTGGTTGCTGTTGGCGGCGGATACCTTGTCCCCGTTGCCACGCCGCGCCACATCGCGCATCTGGTGCAAACGAATTTCCCGCAGTCCGAGCATTACCCGCCGGATTGGCTGCAGGCTCACGCTGGTGAGCTGGACCAGCTCGAGCAGATCAGCATCGAAGCCGCGAAAAAAATTCCCGGCCTGATTGTCTGGCCCGAAGTTCCCGCGCCGTTCAGCATGCAGGATCCCGCATTTGCCCAGCGCGCTCAGCGGATCGCGCGCGAATCTGGAAATTACTTTCTGGTTGGGGTGGTGGATTGGAAACGGAACGCGCAGGGCCACTGGGATGCGTCCAACAGCTCGACACTTCTCGACCCTTCCGGCCGACGCATTTTCACGTATGACAAGATCCACCTGGTGCCCTTCGGCGAGTACGTGCCGCTGCGCCAGTGGATCAAGTTTGCGGGGCGGCTGACGGCAGACATCGCCGATTTCACGCCGGGGACCGAGTATCGCGTTGGCCAGCTTCCCGGCGGCCGTTTCGGCACCTTCATCTGCTACGAAGCGATTTTTCCGGATGAAATCCGGCGATTTGCCCGGGGCGGCGCAGAGTTGCTGATCAACGTGTCGAACGACGGCTGGTTCGGGCGCTCGGCGGCTCCAGAGCAGCACCTGATGATGTCGCGTGTGCGCGCGGTGGAGAGCCGCCGCTGGATGCTGCGCGACACGAACAATGGCTTCACGGTTGTGGTGGATCCGTATGGACGCATCGTCGCGAGCCTGCCGCCCGACACGCGCGGCCAGCTCGATGCGCCGTACGATTTTCGAAGCGATCTCACGCTCTACGCCCGGTTCGGCGACTGGTTCGCGTGGCTTTGCGTGATCGTCTCCCTTGCGCTGATTGCCGTATGTCTGGCGAGGCAGAGACGGCCGGCGCCCCAATCTTGAAACGAGTTTCGAGTTTCGATTTCCGAATTTCCCGTGTATAATATAAATATGGTTGAACATATTGAAGATCTCCGGCAGCACTACGCCGAGCTCAAGAAGCGCCTTGAGCTCGTGCGGAGCTATCTTTGACGCCCCCTCCGCCCGCAAACAAGTAGCCGCACTCGAAGAAAAAATCGGCGACCCCAATTTCTGGCAGGACCAGCAGAAGGCCCAATCACTTCTGCAGCAGCGGAAACTGCTCGATGCCCGCACCAATGCGGAGGAGACACTCGACCGCAAAGTAAGCGATCTCGACACCTATTTCCATCTTGCGGAGGAAGAATCCGACGACGCGCAGCGCGAGTCCCTACTCGAAGAGCTATCGAAGGAACTCGCTTCCGCCGACGCCTACCTTTCCGACCTCGAGACCAAGACGCTCCTCGCCGGTGAGAACGACCGCCTGAACGCCATCGTCACCATCAAGCCCGGCGCCGGCGGCACCGAATCCCAGGACTGGGCCGAGATGCTCCTGCGCATGTATCTCCGCTGGGCCGAGCAAAAAAGTTTTCGCGCCACCGTCCTAGATTCAACTCCCGGCGAAGAAGCCGGCATCAAATCCGCCACCGTGCAAATCGAGGGCGAGAACGCCTACGGCATGTTGGCGGGCGAAAGCGGTGTTCATCGGCTGGTGCGCATCTCACCATTCGACCAGGCCGCGCGTCGCCACACATCGTTCGCGTCCGTTTTCGCCATCCCTGAAATCGATGACCAGATCGAGATCGTGGTGAAGCCCGAGGAGTTGCGCATAGATACATTTCGCGCGGGCGGCCATGGCGGTCAGAACGTGAACAAAGTCGAATCCGCCGTGCGCATCACGCACCTGCCTTCCGGCATCGTCGTCCAATGCCAGAACGAGCGCAGCCAGCACAAGAATCGCGAGCTGGCCATGAAGGTTCTCCGCTCGCGGCTCTACGAGTTCGAGCTCGAAAAGCGCCAGGAAGAAACCCGCAAGCTCGATGCCACCAAATCCGACATCAGCTTTGGCAGCCAGATCCGTTCCTACACATTGCAGCCCTACCAGCTCATCAAGGACCACCGCACCAAGGTCGAGCGCGGCGATGTCCAGAAAGTTCTCGACGGGGACCTCGATCCCTTTATCCGGGCCTATTTGCTCTACCGCCGGGATATGGGCCAAACCGTCCGCAAGTAATGATGGGAAAAAAATTGCCCGTTCGAGGAGAAATTCGGTAATAGTCCGGCGCATTTCCGGCATCCATTCCAGCCGTTCAACCGCGATTTAAGCCCTTTCGCTGCAGAAGATTGACACCCTATGGGTCGCATGCTAGCCTCGATAGTTCAGTCGCCGATTGAGTCGCGCGACACGGCCCCATAATTGCCTTTAACTCCCGTGGAGGACACTGTTTTGGCGCATTCTGACGAAAAATTTCTCTTCACCTCGGAATCCGTTACCGAAGGCCACCCCGACAAAATTGCCGACCAGATTTCCGATGCGATCCTCGACGCCGTTCTGAAGGATGACCCCATGGGTCGCGTGGCCTGCGAGACGCTGGTCACCACCGGCCTCGTCGTCATCGCTGGCGAAATCACCACGAACACTTACGTCGATTTCTCCGATATCGCGCGCGAAGTGATCCGCGACGTCGGCTACACCCGCGCCAAGTACGGCTTCGACGCCGACACTTGCGGCGTCATCTGCACCGTCAAGAAGCAGTCGGACGACATCGCCATGGGCGTTGACACTGGCGGCGCCGGCGACCAGGGATTGATGTTCGGATTTGCCTGCGATGAGACTCCCGAGCTGATGCCCATGCCGATCCAAATCGCGCACCAGCTCACCCGCCGCCTCGCCGAAGTCCGCAAGACCGGGGTCGTGGACTTCCTCCGCCCTGATGGAAAATCTCAGGTCACAATCGAATACATTGACGGCCGCCCCGCCCGCGTTGATTGCGCGGTGATTTCCACCCAGCACAGCGAAAAAGTTTCCCAGAGCGATCTGCACGAAGCCGTGATGAACGAAGTTATCAAGCCCGTCCTCCCCAAGTCCATGGTGGACAAGGATACGAAGTATCACATCAACCCAACCGGTCGGTTCGTCATCGGCGGACCCATGGGCGATGCGGGCCTCACGGGGCGCAAGATCATCGTGGACACCTATGGCGGTTACAGCCGCCATGGCGGCGGCGCTCTCTCCGGAAAAGATCCAACGAAGGTGGACCGCTCCGCGTGCTACATGGCACGCTACGTCGCGAAAAACCTCGTCGCTGCCGGCCTCGCAACCAAACTCGAAGTCCAGCTCGCCTACGCCATCGGCGTTGCCGAGCCGGTATCCGTCATGACCGACACTTTCGGGACGGGCATCATCCCCAACTCCCAGATCACCGAGTTGATTCGCGCGTTTTTTAAGTTGACGCCCCAGGGGATTATCGACACGCTGGATCTTCGCCGCCCGATCTTCCGCCAGACGGCTACTTATGGCCACTTCGGCCGCACGGGCCCGGGCTTCACATGGGAACGCACGGACAAGGCTGACGCCATCCGCAAGGAAGCCGGCGTGCGCGGCACAGTAGCCGTTTCGCGTGGCTAGACGTGTAAAGGTTTCTTCCGTCTTGCCGAAGTTGTTAGCGTAATGTTTCGCTGCAAATTCTGTAGCGGTGGCCCTCAGGCCGGCGCTCCGCTGGTTTCTCTGAAAATCTATTCGATAGGGAGTTCCTTGTGGAAACAGCACCAAAATTGACGGGCGACGTGAAGGACCTTGCTCTTGCTGAGGAAGGCAAGCGAAAAATTCAGTGGGCCAATCAGCACATGCCCGTTCTCCAGCTCATCCGCAAACAATTCATAAAAGATCAGCCGCTCAAGGGCATTCGCATGTCCGCGTGCCTGCACATTACCAGCGAAACGGCCAATCTGGCCATTACGCTTCGTGACGGCGGCGCCGACGTTGTCCTGTGCGCTTCGAATCCTCTTTCGACGCAGGACGACGTGGCTGCCTGCCTGGTGAAGGATTACGGCATCCCCACATTCGCAATTAAGGGCGAAGACAACGCCACCTACTACGCCCACCTCAACGCCGCGCTGGACCATCGCCCGCAGATCACCATGGACGACGGCGCCGATCTGGTCACCCAGCTTCTCACCAAACGATCCGACCTGCTCAAGGGCGTGATCGGCGGCACCGAGGAAACCACCACCGGCGTGATCCGCCTCCGCGCCATGGTCAAAGACGGCACCCTGAAATATCCCATCATCGCCGTCAACGACGCGCTCACAAAACACATGTTCGACAATCGCTACGGCACCGGCCAGTCCTCCATCGACGGGATCCTGCGCGCCACGAACCTGCTCATTGCCGGGCTGCACGTGGTCGTGTCCGGTTACGGCTGGTGCGGCAAAGGCGTGGCTATGCGCGCAAAGGGCCATGGCGCAGACGTCATCGTCACCGAAATCAGCCCCACGCGCGCTCTCGAAGCCGTGATGGACGGCTTCCGCGTGATGCCTATGGCTGAAGCCGCAAAGGTCGGCGACATTTTCATCACCGTTACCGGCAACAAATCCATTTTGGCGCACGAGCACTTCGAAAAAATGAAAGACGGCGCGGTGATTTCCAACTCCGGCCACTTCAATGTGGAGATAGATATCCCGGCGCTCGAAAAGCTGGCCAGCTCGAGGAAGCACGTCCGCCCATTCGTCGAAGAATTCAGCATGAAGGATGGCCGCAAGATTTATCTCTTGGCGGAAGGCCGGCTCATCAACCTCGCCGCCGCCGAGGGCCATCCTGCATCCGTGATGGACATGAGCTTCGCCAACCAGGCGCTGGCCTCCGAGTATATGGTCAAGAACGCCAGCCAGCTCAAGGCCCAGGTTTACTCTGTTCCAGAAGCGATTGACCGCCAGATCGCCAAGCTCAAGCTCGAGTCCATGGGCATCCAGGTGGACAAACTCACCCCCGACCAGGAGCAATACCTCGCCTCCTGGTCTGAGGGCACCTAGCTCGCGATTACCTGGGAGACGTGCGCAGTTGTAGCGGCGCGCCTCTTGCGTCCCGACTTCTGGGTCGGGGCCACCTTCAGGGGGGCCACTTCTTTTCTTTCAATCCACCTGTCCTCTCATCATAGAATGCGGGCGCGATGAAACGCGCGCTCCAATTTCGACTTGCACTTTTCCTTGGGTTCTCGCTGGCCAGCGTGTCGCTTGGCGGAACGCATGCTTCCCAAGAGTCGGTCACTAGTGAAAGCCTTGCACGCGCAGAGATTGAACACCTGATTCGGGAGAGCGGCGCCACTGTCTCCCTGGCCTTTCGCGCGCTCGATGGCACGCAAGAGCTTTTCCTCAACGCAGACGCGCGCTTCGACGATCCCAACGCCCTGCGCATCCCCGTCATGATCGCGGTCTACGCGGCGGCTGATTCACACAACATCAGCCTCGGCGATCCTGTTCGCCCGCGCGGCAGCGCCGGTGGTCCCACCGCTACTACAATCGGGCACCTTTGCGAGGCCATGATTGTCGAGAACAGCGACCCGGCCACCAACTTGCTCCTCGAACGCTTCACCCTGGCTGCCATCCGCGTACAAGTTCAGTCGCTGGGCGCTGACGGCATGGAAATCGCTGCAGCATTTCCCAACAACGAAAAGAATCACACCACGTCGCGCGCTCTCCTCGTATTGCTCTGGAAGCTCGCCACCGACCGCGCCGTCAGTCCCGACGCGAGCAAGGAAATGGTCGGCCTCCTGGCCCGCTCCACACTTCACGCCCCCGCCGCGCCGCCCTCCACGTCCTCTACCCCGGCCGCCGGCCCTGTCGTCCTCCACGACGCCGTCATCATCTACGGAGCACGCGCCTTCGTGCTTGTCATCCAGGTGCAAGGCCTCAAGGACTATCCGAGCAGCGCCGAGCTGGTTGCCAAAATATCCAGCGCCCTCGCCAAGGCGATGTAAGAATCCCCGGCTTTCGCTTTTTCCTTCTTCCATCAGTGTCCATCTGTGTGAACTTGTCCCGAGCGCAGCCGAGGGATCTGTGGTTACCGCAGTTCGGCCCCCCTACTTCACCGCAGGGACAATCATTGGCTCTGCCGTTTTGCTCCAGCCCTTCATCACGATTTTCCCATCCGCGCGCACCGTCCCGGTCATCATCCCATCCGTATTAAAGGGCGTGGCCACGTCCCCTGCGCGTGTGAGCGCAATCACGCCGCCGTCGCCGTGCTGCTCCACCAGCTCTTTCATCACCACGTCATTCGCCGCCTGCTCGAGCGGGACATGCAGGTAGCGCACACGCGCGCAGATGTCCGCCGCCACTATATTGCGCATGAAATACTCGCCCACCCCGGTGCCGGAAACAGCGCAGCTTTCATTGTTTGCATACGTGCCCGCGCCGATGATTGGCGAATCCCCCACGCGCCCGGGCATTTTCATCACTGTTCCGCCCGTGGACGTGCCCGCCGCCAGATTTCCTGACTGGTCCAGCGCCACCACTCCCACCGTTCCATGCTCGTCCTCGCGCACCAGTGCCGATGTCTTCTTCTGTGCGGCCGCTGCCTTGGCCTTCTCATACCGCTGCCACTCGCGCTCGTTGTAGAAGTAATAGGGCGACACCAGCTCGATCCCCTGCGATTTCGCAAATTCTTCGGCACCCCCGCTAACGAGCAAGACGTGGGGCGTCTTCTCCATCACCAGCCGCGCCAGGTGAATCGGGTTTGCGATGTGCTTCACCGACGCCACCGACCCCGCTGCAAGCGTCCGCCCGTCCATAATAGCCGCGTCCATCTCCGGCACCCCTTCTCGCGTGTAATACGCCCCGCGCCCGGAATCAAACTCTCCTGAATCCTCCATCACGCGAATCGTCGCTTCCACGGCGTCCAGGCTCGACCCGCCGCCCGCCAAGATTCCATAGCCCTTCTGAATCGCGCGCACCATCACTGCGCGCCGGGCCTCAAGCTGCTCCGGCGTCATATTTTTGTACATTCCCGCCCCGCCATGCGCCACGAGAACAAAGTTGGCCGCGGCGGACGTCGCTACGCCGCCGAGCGCGCCATGCGTCGGGCGCGCGTGATTCGCCGCCACCAGGGCCACAACTACAGCGAGCACAACGGCCAAACAGTGCCGCATCATCTTCATGTCATCCTCCGAATTATTTCTCGAACCGGCGGCATTCTACTCCTCATCGCCTTCTGCGGAATTTCAATTATGTGGCTCGCCTCTTTCATGCCTCCTGCGCCCCGGTCGCTTTCAGACTGAAAAGAGGGGGTTTATCCGTGCTTTCACATGCGCAAAACCGGTTGATGGGAGGGAACGTTGGGATTCTTGTATTGCGATTTTATTTCACTACACGATTCTTGAATCTCACCTGCCAATTTGCGCCTTTCGATGTCATTCGCTTGCCTCCCGCGCCGATTCTGGACTACAGTGTAGAATTGTCTTGCGAGGATTACGTGTTCTTGAGAGAAGCGACGCGCGTCAGAGCCAACCGGGGGATCGCCGCAACCAAGCGCCGCCGAATGTCAGCGACGCAACTCGGAATTGTTTCAATCATCGGATACCAGCCCCCGCTCATCCGAATTTCTAATCGCAACAGTTCGGGATTAGAATTCTCTGTAAGTCATTCAAAACAAAGAGCATCATGTTTTCTAATCGCAACAAAAACACGTGTTTGGAATTCCGGAAATTGCCTGGCATCTGCCCGTGTCATTAAGGACCACCAGGGGCCTACGGGTTCACCAATTTCTATTTTCGCATTTCAATTTTCGACTGTTGGAATGACATGATGCAAGACTGGGCCAATTGGGGGATTGAAACCGCGAAGCTTCGCGGCGCTACGTACGCCGACGCGCGTGTGATGGACATCCGCCAGCGCGACATCTCCACCAAAAACGGTGAAGTCGGCACGCTGATGGAGTCCGAAACGCTCGGAATCGGCATCCGAGTGGTGGCCGGCGGCGCCTGGGGATTTGCCTCCACGGATCGCCTGACGCGCGAGGGCGTGCAAGCCTGTGCCGCTGAGGCAGTGGCCATCGCCAAGGCTTCCGCACTCGCGAAACGCAAAAATGTGGCGCTCGCGCGCGAGCAAGCTTACGTTGACACCTGGCAGAATCCATACCTGAAGGATCCTTTTCGCATCCCGGTCGAGCGGCAGATTGATTTGCTGCTGGCCGCGGACAAAGAGATGCGCCGCGTCAAGGGCGTGACTCTGGCCGAAGGCGCCATGTCGTTCCGGCGCATCGATCAACTTTTTGTTTCGAGCACCGGCAGTTCGATTCATCAATTGAAAATGCAGTCGGGTGCGGGGATGGTTGCCACTTCGTTCGCAGGAAGCGAAATTCAGAAGCGCTCGTATCCCAACAGCTTTGGTGGACAGCACACACTCGAAGGATATGAGCTGATCGAATCGCTCGACCTGGTCGGCAATGCGCAGCGCACCGGCGAAGAGGCTGTGGCGCTGCATTCGGCCGCGCAGTGTCCCGAAGGCACAGGGACTATCATCCTCGGCGCTTCGCAGTTGAGCCTGCAGATTCACGAGTCCATCGGCCATCCCATCGAGCTCGATCGCGTGCTCGGGCAGGAAGCGAATTTCGCGGGCATGAGTTTTCTCACTGTCGAAAAACTGCGCAAGCTGCAA
>JBGPZR010000215.1:0-4714 GCA_041493845.1 Terriglobia bacterium
AGCCAGCACCGGAAACGAAAAAATCATCCTCACGGAGCGCGGAAGCTCCTTCGGTTATCAAAATCTCGTGGTGGACATGCGCTCCTTCCCGATCATGCGCAAGCTCGGCTATCCGGTTGTCTTCGACGTGACGCACTCCGTGCAATTGCCCGGCGGAGAAGGGAAGTCGAGCGGCGGCCAGCCCGAATTCATCGAGCCCCTCGCTCGTGCTGGAACAGCCGTGGGTGTGGACGGATTGTTTCTGGAAGTCCACGACAATCCTGCGAGAGCGCTCTCGGACGGCATGAATGCGCTGCCGCTCAATCAATTTCGGCCGTTGCTCGAAAAAATCAAGCGGCTCGCGACGCTCGTACGCGAATGGGATTCTCCAAGGAATGATCAATGAGTTCGGCGAAAGACATGAAAACGACCCTGGCCACTGCCAAGCGCGTCCTGCGAATCGAAGCCGAAGCCATCGCCGGCATGATCGAGCGCCTCGATGAACGCTTCGAGAAAGCCGTCGAGCTTCTCTATCAGTGCAAAGGCAGGGTGGTGGTCACCGGGCTCGGCAAATCGGGACTGATCGGCCGCAAGACTGCCGCCACTTTCGCGAGCACTGGCACTCATTCCTTCTTCCTGCATGCCGCGGAAGCGCTGCACGGCGATTTGGGAATGCTCGCGGCCAACGACGTGCTGCTGGCGGTTTCGACCAGCGGCGAAACCGAAGAATTGGTTGAACTGGTCGAAGCCGTGAAGCGGCTCGGCATTCATCTGATCACGCTGACGGCAAAGCCGCGCTCAACGCTCGCGGGTGCGAGCGATATTGTTCTCGACATCGCCGTGAAGGAAGAAGCCTGCTCTCTGAATCTCGCGCCTACGGCTTCCACGGCGGCGGCTCTCGCCATGGGCGACGCGCTCGCGATCGCTCTGCTCGATCGGCGCGGCTTCAAAGAAGAGGATTTTGCGGCCCTCCACCCGGGCGGCCGCCTCGGCAAGAAGCTCCGGCGCGTAGAATCATTGATGCACTC
Source organism: Terriglobia bacterium (assembly GCA_041493845.1). GTDB lineage: Bacteria > Acidobacteriota > Terriglobia > Acidiferrales > UBA7541 > Palsa-295. Next base: position 1,008 of record JBGPZR010000215.1, read on the forward strand.
GGGCGAAGACGCTCCACGAGTGCTGCCAACGGCGAAAATGCCAGATGTGATTTACGAAATGAGCCGCAAGGGCCTCGGCCTCACCGCGGTCACCGAGCCCAACGGGCGCTTGCTCGGCATCATCACCGATGGTGATCTCCGCCGCATGATGCAGAAGAGCAAAGAAAACGTCCTGGAGCTTTCCGCCGCCGATTGCATGACGCGCAACCCGACCACGCTTCCGCGAACAGAACTTGCGGCCAGCGCGCTGCGCGTGATGGAAGAAAAGAAAATCACTTCCGTACTGATCGTGGATGGCGGCGGACGCCTGGAAGGCGTCGTCCACATCCACGACCTGTGGACGCTACAACTATTCTAAAGGCTGAAGAAAATAATGATTCGCGAAATTAAATTGACGATCCGACAAGGATCGTCATCCTGAGGGAGCAACGCGACCGAAGGATCTCTCTTCGGCACTTTGAAAATGGCGATCAAAGAGATTAAGTTCCCGCCCAAAGTCCTGCGCCGCGCGCGCAACATCCGCGTCCTGCTGATGGACGTGGATGGCACGCTCACGCCAGGCTACGTCTGCCTGCAAACTTTTCCCGACAGCAGCGTCGCCGAAATGAAAATGTTCAATGCGCACGACGGCGCCGGAGTGAAACTCGCAGGCATCATGGGCTTGCGCACCGGACTGCTCACAGGGCGCGATTCTCCCGCCACGGCCCGCCGCGCGCGGGAAATGGCCATGGAATTCGTAATCCAGGGCCAGCCGAAAAAGCTCGAAGCTTACAAAGCGATTCTCACGCGCGCGGGCGTGACGGACGATGAAGTCGCGTATGTTGGCGACGACTTGCCGGATCTGCCGCTGCTCCAGCGTGCCGGGCTTGCCGTGGCCGTTGCGGACGCGGTCGTGGAAGTGAAGCGCGTGGCGCACTACATCACCACGGTTCGCGGCGGTGAAGGAGCGATCCGTGAAGTAGTAGAACTGATTCTGAAGGCCCAGGGCAAGTGGAAGAAAGCCATCCCGCAGGCCATCGCATGAGGAGCCTGGCGCGCGGCGATTTTTTCCGTGCCCTTATTGCTTCGAATGCGCCTTGCGGATTTCCCCGGACATTTGCATCACCCACTTGGGCGCGCAGTTCGAACGGATCAGTCAGGTCTTACAAAGCAGGACATTGTGCCTCAAGTTGGAGCCGGCAGGCGCCGAGAATGAATCTGGAGCGGGAGAAGGGAATCGAACCCTCACCTCTAGCTTGGGAAGCTAGCGTTCTGCCACTGAACTACTCCCGCTCAGGCTAACGCTGAAGTCAGGATAGCACCGGCATCGCGGGGCAGGCAAGGATGCGCGGAAGGATCTGGAATTCAACTATAGAGCGCGGCGAATCGGTCAGGTTGGTTCGGCGGAGCAGGGCTCACTCGCCCAGTGGAACCAGCCGGCGGTCGAGCGTGACGGCCGCGAAATGGCAGCAGCGCGCGAGTTCGCTGCGGCACCAGTTGGAAGCGCCGTCGGAGAGCGGAGACGCAATCGCTACGGCCAGCTTCATGAATCGGTAGTACAGGCTCACGGCGGTGATTTCCATGGCGTCATCGCCGGGGTCCGGCGCGATTCGCACCAGGACCATCAAGCGATCGAACTCACGAGGCTCAATCGTGTCCACGGTCAGCCCCATGATCTTCTCTATTTTGCCGGAAAGTTCCACTTTGGAGTAGGTGGCAAGCAGCGTTCGGCAGTAGGCAAATGAGAAATGCCACAGTGCGACGACCACAAAGACAAAAATGAATGCTGAGGTGAACATTTGATTGTCTGTGCCGCTGAATTGGTGCGCGGCTCCTTTTCTAGTGTCAATTAGACGCGATCGCAGCGCTTCAGACATCCGCTGCGATGAGCGAGTCGCAAATCAGTGCCGCCGGACGCGTTTAGGAGAGTGTTCCTTCCAGGTACACTTTTCCTGGAGCTCCTCATAATAGTGCTAGCAAGCGGTGGGCCAGACGGCATGTTCCGCATCAATCGGAATGGGCGTCCGCCCTATCGGCAGGAGTTAGAAGGTCTTAATGAGAGCGGGTCACCTGTGGGAATGCGTAGAAAACTAATGATAAAGAGGCGCGAATGTGTGTCGCTTCGAACCAATCCGTATCATTGGCGCACTGCCAGCGCCCAAGCTTCAACAATCTATTTGATAACAGGATAATCGAGAAAGTAGCGATGCAACAGTTCAACCGTCATGGGGCCCTTGCGTATGCGGAGTGCGATTGGTCCGCTGTCAGCGCTGCCGGAGGAAGTTACCCAAACGGTGTCGCCCGCATGAAGGTCGGTGAGATGCAGCGGCTTATTCGTGGTATCGAGAATGACTGTTTTATCGGTGGCTTTCATGAGCAGCGTCACTTCGGTGGGCCGCTTGAGCAGAACTTGCGACTTGGACGGATCAATCGAAGAGACAATGAAGAACTCTTCGCCGCCGGATGTCTTCTTGGTTTGCGCTTGCGCGCGCAAAACGAGCGAAGTGGCAGCCAGAAGTGCGAATGAGAAGATCAGAAATCGTGAGAGTCTATTCATAGCGGAGCGCCTCAATGGGATCGAGCCGCGCAGCCTTTCGCGCCGGATAATACCCGAAGAAAATCCCGACCACGGCGGAGAACAAGGCCGCGACGAAAACAGAGAGCGGTGAGATGAGCGTATTCCAACCGACCCACTTCGAGACGAGTATGGAAGCAATTATGCCGCACAGGATTCCGATCAGGCCGCCAAGGGAACTGAGCACCATCGCTTCACTCAGGAACTGATGCTGGACGTCCTCCTCCGTTGCACCTACGGCCATGCGCACGCCAATCTCGCGCGTCCGTTCCGTCACGGACACGAGCATGATGTTCATGATGCCAATTCCGCCGACGAGCAGCGAGACCGAAGCGATGCACGCCAGCAGCACTGTCAAGATCCGCGTGGCGTTTTCCTGAGTCTGGGCGAGCTCCATGGGGCTGCGAATGATGAAATCATCATCTTCGGTCGGACGGAGATGATGACGCTGGCGGAGGAGCGCAGAGATTTGCTTCTTGGCCAGAGGGATATCTGCCGCCGATGTGGCGGAGGCCATGACCCATTGCAGCCAGTTGATCCCGGATATTTTTTTTTGCATCGTCGTGTAGGGCATGATCAGAGTGTCGTCCTGGTCCTGCCCGAACGCGTTGTTCCCTTTAGCCGAGAGCACGCCCAGGACCCGGAAAGGAATATTCTGAACGCGGATAGCTGAGCCGACAGGATCCTGGTCGCCGAATATCTGCTCCACGACGGTCCTTCCAAGCACGCACACGTTTGCCGCCACGTCCACGTCACGCTGGGAAAAAGCGCTGCCCTGATCCACGGGCCACCTTCGGATCTGAAAGTAATTGGGCCCTGCTCCACTGGCACGCGTGTACCAATTTTGATTGCCGTTCACAACCTGGATGGACGATCCCACTCCGGGTGACACAAGCACAACGGTCGGGACGTGTTGCTGGATGCCCTCGGCGTCCTGAACGGTCAGTGTCTTCGTGGCCTGGGTTCCCATGCGCACGCCGCTGACAGTCACACTTCCCGCAGCGATGTACACCATGTTGTCGCCCAGGTTTTGGATCTGCTGCCGGACCTGCTCGCTGGCGCCCTGGCCGATCGCAACGGTGCAGATGACGGCGCCAACGCCGATGATGATTCCGAGCATCGTCAGGATCGTCCGCATCTTGTTGCGCGCGAG
>JBGPZR010000040.1:0-10543 GCA_041493845.1 Terriglobia bacterium
AGCTGCCACGGCCGCCCAATCGCGTCCACCAGCTTCACGTCAATCTTCGGCCCGTAGAACGCCCCTTCGCCCAGAATATATTTGTACGGCACGTTCATGCGCTTCAGTGTGTTTTTGAGCGCATCTTCCGCGTGTTTCCACTCTTCCGGGGTACCGGGGTAATCCTGCGGGCGCGAAGCGTCGCCGCCCGACAGTTCCACTTCATAGCGGTCGAACCCGAAAACGCGCAGCACTTCCCACGCAAATTCCACGCAGTCCTGAATTTCTTTTTCGATCTGCTCCGGCATGCAGAAAATGTGCGCATCATCCTGCGTGAACCCGCGCACGCGCAGCAGGCCATGCAGCACGCCCGACCGCTCGTAGCGATACACCGTTCCAAGCTCCGCGAGGCGATAAGGCAATTCGCGATAGCTCCGCAGCCGCGACTTGTAAATCAAAATGTGCCCCGGACAATTCATCGGTTTGAGCTGATAGAGGTCTTTCTCGACTTCCACCGGCCCGAACATGCTGTCTTTGTAAAATCCGGTGTGCCCGCTGATTTCCCACAAATGCCGGCGCATCACATGCGGCGTGAACACAAGTTCGTAGCCGCGCCGCACCAACTCGTCGCGAAGCCAGTCTTCCATTTGCCGCCGGACGATCCCGCCCTTGGGGTGCCAGAAAATCAGCCCCGGTCCCGCGTCCTCCTCGATGCTGAAGAGATCGAGGTCCGTCCCGAGCCTCCGGTGGTCGCGCTTCTTCGCTTCTTCGAGCTTGTGCAGATATTCGTCGAGCTCTTTCTGGTCCACGAAGCAGGCGCCATAAATCCGCTGCATCTGCGGATTGCTTTCCTGGCCTTTCCAATAAGCGCCCGCGACGTTCATCAGCTTGAACGCCTTGATGCGGCCAGTGGAGGGAATATGCGGCCCGCGGCAGAAATCGAGGAATTTCCCAGTGGTGTAGAACGACACCATCGGCTCGGTGGCTTTTTCTTCCACCAGCTCGCACTTAAAATTCTGCCCGCTCTTGCGGTACAGCTCGAGCGCTTCCGGCTTCGGTATCATCTTGCGCTCGTTTGGGATGTCCTTCGCAGCCAGTTCGCGCATCTTGGCTTCGATTTTTCCGAGGTCATCGGGCGTGAACGGTTCTTCACGCACGAATTCGTAGAAGAAGCCGTTCTCGGTGGGCGGACCGATGCCCAGCTTTACGTTCGGGAATAGTTCGAGCACGGCGGCCGCCAGCAAATGCGCCGCCGAATGGCGGAACACTTGAACGGCGTCCGGGTCTTTCGCGGTGAGGATCGAAAGCTTGGTGTCGTGCTCGAGCGGGCGCGAAAGATCGATCAGGTCGCCATTGGTGCGCGCGACGAGCGCCTCCTTCGCCAGCCGCGGCGATATCTGCCGAGCGATTTCAGCCGCAGTAGTGCCCTTCGGCACTTCGCGTGTCGCCCCGTCCGGCAGCGTGATTTGGATGGTCTCCATGGTGGCTCTACTTTCGTCGCGGAGACAACTAGCTTACTGGCGCGCGCGGAGGCGGTCAAGGCAAGAGGTCACGCACTCAATTTCACGCGCTACGGAATAATCACGCCAGGCAGGCCGCGAAAAGCCACGTCTCCGGTAACGAGCGTCGCGTGATATGCGAGCGCTGTGGCGTAGATGATGGCGTCCGCCATCGCCAATCGAAACTCAAGGCTCACCCGGGCGGAGGCCAACGCCAAGTCTTCGTCGAGTGGCACTAGAATATGGCGAAACGCCTGCGACACGAATCGATCCGCATCTGTTTTCCCGCGCTCCCGCACAAGCACCTTGAAAACCTCATACAGCACGATCGTAGGCATGAGCGCGGGCGCTTTCCGTTCGATGTATGGAGCGAAGCCCGCTGCATTCAAGTCCTCGGTCAAATACTCTAGCCAGCCGGAAGAATCCACCAGCAGCGGCTCAGAACCGGTCGTTGCGGTCACGATAACCCTCGCGCCAGCTTATGCCTTTCGCCATACCACGCAACTCCTTGACAGGGCGCGGAGGGTCGAGGTGCAATCTGCCCTCATAGATATAGACTAGGAGTTCCTGTCCCGGCAGGATCTTCAGTTCCTCGCGGATGGCCTTCGGAATCACAACTTGGTACTTGGGGGAAACCTTGACTTTTATCTTGTCCATAGCACGACCTCATCTTACAGTATCGATAATGGCATCGTATGTCAAATCTATATCGATGGAGAAAGCGTAATACCGTAAACATTTATTCATTCGAGGCAGTAGAATACGCTGATGCTGCCATTTGAAATTCTCGAGCATCCGGCCGATGTGGGGTATCTTGCCTACGGCAAGACGCTGAAGGAATTGTTCGAGAACGCGGCGCTGGCGATGTGCTCACTTGCGTGCGCGCAGGAAAAAATTGAGGAGCGCGAGCAGCGCGAAATTGCAGCCACCGGCGCGGACGTGGAATCGCTGCTGTATTCGTGGCTGACGGAGATTCTTGCGGTGGCCGACGCCGAGCAATTGGTTTTCCGGCGCGCGTGCGTTTCCGAATTGCGCGAACCCCACGCCGGCACACCCGGGACAGCGCTAGGGATTGCTCGGGGGGAAAAATTCAATCGCGGCCGGCACGCCGCAGGCACATACATCAAGGCCGTGACGCTGCATCAATTCGCCGTCGAACGCACAAGCGACGGCTTCCGTGCGCGCGTCTATCTCGACGTGTAATCGCGGTGCGCGGGCTCGCTATTTCTTTCGTGCCGATTCGAGCGTTTCCCACACGGCATCGGGCAAATCCACGAAATCGTTGAATTCGCCGGCGCCGCGGAGCCACAGGCCGCCGTCAATCACCACACATTCACCGTTTATGTAGTCGGCCTGGCCGCTCAGCAAAAACGCCGCGAGATTGGCCAGTTCCTCGTGACGGCCGAAACGTTTCATCGGGTGAGAATTCTTGGCGCTCTCTTCGAGCTCCTTCGACGGCAGCAAGCGCGAGAAGGCGCCCTCCGTGGGAAATGGCCCGGGCGCGATGGCGTTCAAGCGAATGTGATAGCGCGCCCATTCGACGGCGAGCGAGCGCGTCATCGCCAGCACGCCGGCCTTGGCGCACGCCGAGGGCACCACGAAACCAGAGCCTGCATTTGTGGCGGCGTAGGTGGTGACGATGTTCAGAATGTTGCCGGGCTGCTTGGCCGCAATCCATTTCCGGCCGAGCGCGAGCGTGCAATGAAATGTTCCCTGCAGCACGATCCCGACGACGGCATTGAACGCATTCGGCGAAAGCTTTTCAGTGCGCGCGATGAAATTTCCGGCCGCGTTATTGACCAGCGTATCCACGCCGCCGAATTCTTTTTCCGCCGCCGCGATCATTTGTTCAACCGCAGCGAAATCGCGAACGTCCGCGGAAGCGTAGGCTGCGCGCGCGCCCTTGGCTCGAATTGCCTCGGAAGTTTCGATGAGCCGTTCCACACGCCGCCCGGCGAGAAAAATATTCGCGCCCAGTTCGGCGAACCGCAGCGCCATCGAGCGCCCCAGGCCCGTCCCGCCTCCGGTGATCAGAATCGTGCGGCCTTTCAGTAAATCGGTTTGAAACATTTCACGCCTCTCGATTCGTGCCCGTCAATGCGCGGCGGGGAGAAATTCTTTGGGGATCGGATTTTCAGCGGTCTCCGCTTGCCAGAAAACCGTGACCACCCACCAGCGCGTCCCATCGAAGAATAATTGAAAACTATTGATGCCGCGCGCGAACGGCGCCTCCTTTGGATCGTGCCGCGATTCATAAGTGCTGAACACCTGTACGATATTGCCGTAGCGCTCCATCCGCTGCGACACCTCTTTTTCGTAGAAACCTTCCTTTTCGAAGATGGGGGTCGCGCGCGCGACGTACTCATCCGGCGTCAACGTGCGGGCAAAAAAGCCGCCGCCCTCTTTTTTCGGCCCAGTCGGAACGAGCCGCGCGCCGGGCAAATAAAGCGAGCGGTGGCGGTCCCAGTCGCGTACCTGTCCCGCAGGGCCCGAGATCACCTCGTACGCCGCCGCGACGATCGCGTCGGGCGAGGCAACGTCGGCAGGCTTCGCCGCTGGTGGAGCAGGTGCGGCTTGCGGCGCCGGTGGCATCTGCGATTTCGATTGGTCCTGTGCGCGAAGTTGAGGAGCGAGCGCAAGTCCGAGGACGAGCATAGCTGTAGAGCTCCATTTACAAAGTGACATTCCGATCCTCCGAGCGGTGCGCCCCGCGGAACCGTTCGGGGCACAGGAGACGTGCCGCGAATCAGTTCCGTGCCCCAGGCCGCAGTGGACAAAATAGTGGAAAGGGCCACGGGGAGCAACTTGAAATGCCGTGAGTGCAGTGACATCAGCTTTTTCACTGCGATTTCGCGGCGCGCTACGACGCGAACGAAGCGATTAAGAAGTTCGCGTTATAATGTGGCGGGACAATGCCCGGATTCTTCCACAACTTGCTGCGCATGCTGCGAGAGCGCCGCGGCACAGACATGCGTTTTCTGTGCCGGCTGCTGCTCTCCGAGCGCGGCGAGGCTTCGCAGACGGCGCTCGCGCAGGAAATCATCAACACGTACGGGAGCATGAATGCGGCGCAGCGGCGCAGCTTTTTTGAAATGCTCTGCAACGAGTTCTCACCGGAAAAAGCAGCCATCCGCCGCGCAGCAGCCGACTACGAGCAGACACCCGGCCCCGAAACCCTGGCAGCGCTTTTCGCCGCCGTGGAGCCGCCGCGCCAGGAACTGATCCGGCGGATCAATACGGCGCCGCACGGCACAGAAACACTGGTGGCGCTCCGGGGGGAGCTGCTCGCAGAATCCTCCCACGCTGCGAATTTTGCCCCGCTCGACGCCGATCTCAAACACCTTTTCAAATCGTGGTTCAATCGCGGCTTCCTGCGCCTGGAGCGAATTAGCTGGCAAACCTCGGCGCTGCTCCTCGAGAAACTGATCCGCTACGAATCGGTGCATGAGATCAATGGCTGGCCTGATCTGCACCGGCGCCTGGAAGCAGACCGGCGATGCTTCGCATTTTTTCATCCAGCGCTCCGCGACGAGCCGATCATTTTTGTCGAGGTGGCGCTGTCGAAAGGGCTGGCCGGCAATCTGGAACCGTTGCTCGACGTGCATGCGCCGGTGCTCCCGCCGGAGGAAGCGGATACCGCCGTCTTTTATTCCATCAACAATTGCCTCCAGGGCTTGCGAGGCGTTCCCTTCGGCAGTTTCCTGGTCAAGCAGGTGGTGGCCGAGCTGGCCGCCGAGTTCCCCAACATCAAGACCTATGGCACGCTCTCGCCGTTGCCGCGTTTCTCACAGGCGTTGCGCGACAATGAAAATGAAGATGGTTTTACGCGTGAGCGGCTTTCGCGGCTGCTGGCCGATTTTGCCCGGGAGCTGACCACCGCAGCCAAGCGCCGCGATCCTTTGGAAGCTCTCTTTCATCTATTGGAACATCCGCTTGCCCATCGCGAGATTCTTTCCGCGCCCTTGGTCCGACTAGCCCTTGCTTACCTCACCAGCGCGCGCCAGAACGGAAAGCTGTACGACCCGGTGGCCACATTTCACCTGACGAATGGCGCGCGCTTGGAACGAATTTACGCCTTTGGAAATTTGCGGCCCTACGGACTGGAGGCTTCCTTCGGCGTAACGGCCAACTACCGCTATCTGCCCGCTGAGCTCGAGGAAAATCACGAACGATTTATCCGCAAGGGGCAAATCCGTGTTTCGGATGGTTTATTCCGGGAGCACAAGAAAGTGGCGGCAGCGTGGCAGGCATCCCGTGAAATCCCGCCACGCGGCAAGAGCCGCTGAGGCTCCAAGGTTACGGAGTTGCTTGCGATGGATGGACCTTTGTGCCGGTGTTCGAGAAATCAAAGCGCAGAATCCATTCGCTTGGGACATTGCGGCCGCCGACCGTCGGAGGGAAGAATTTCCAGCGCGGGGCGGCTTCCAGGGCCTTGTTTGCGAAAAACTTGCTTGGGCCGGGGAAGTCGAGCGTCGCTCCGGCAACATGGCCGGCCGGATCCACCTGAACTCGGACGCTGACGCGTACGGTGCCCTCGATTGAATCGCGCGCCTTCTGGGATATCTCCGGCAGGGTTTGCTCAAGGACCTCACCCTTCACCACGCCAGATGATGGCGCTTTCGCGGGCTTCTCGGGTTTGACCACCGCTGCTGTGGGTGGTGCCTTCACCGGCAGAGGCGACGGCTGTTTTGGCTGAGTGGCCATCTCCGGCGGATGCGCCTCCGATTTCGGCTGAGCCTTCGCGTGTGTGGGCGCGGCGGCAGGCGTGGGCTGCGCCTCCATGTGGCGCGTGAAGAGCTTGGGGCCCGCCAGCATGCCGATCAGAATGAGGGCCAAGGCGGCTGCAGGGAGCAAGTAACCACGCTTCGCGAAGGTCTTCGCAAATCCCACCGGCGCAGCAGCGGCTTGCCGCGGCTCCGCATGTGCTTGTAACCCGGGCGCGGCGGGGTTCAGCCAGCGCGTGATGTCGGCGACAGTCCAGCGGCGCGAAGGATCGCGGCGCAAACAATGCCGCGCGAGATCAAGGAACGGCGCGGGCAGGAAGTCGGGCAGGGAAGGCTCTTCATCGCGAATTCGCTCCCAGACGGGAAGCCGCTGCGTGAGGCTTTCGACGAGCGTCATGCCGAGTGACCACACGTCGCCGGCCGGCGAGGCCACTCCGCTGGAAGATTCAGGTGCGTCGTACACGCCGGGCTTCGACTGGCCGGCGGTGGACCTGCCCGCGCGGCACAGGCCGTCGCTCGAAATTTTCAGTTGCTCATCTACGGCCATGATGTTGGCGGGCTTCAAGCGGCCGTGGACAAATCCGGCGGCGTGGACATAGCTAAGGACGTCCAGAACCGGCGCGAGCATGTCGCGTGCTTCCACTTGCGTCAGCGGGCGCTGCGGAAGAATTTGCGAGAGATCTTCCTGGGCGCAGTCCATCACGGCGTAGAGCAGGTTCATATCGCCGAGCTGGCAGCGCCCCACCTGAAAGATGCGCAGCAAATGAGGGTGGGAGAGTTTTGCAGCCTGGCGCCAGCGGGAGAGCTGGAGCTCTGTGCTATCCGGGCCGACAGGCATGAATTTGATCGCGGCTTTTTGAGGTTCGCTCTCGCCGTGCTCGGTGAGGAAAACGGCGCTGTGGCCGGAGCCGCCCAGGTACTGTCGCAGGTGGAATTGTCCGTCAACCACCTGGCCTTCCCAATGTTTCCAGGACTCAGTCATGGTGTACCCCCGCGCGTCCGGTCGATTACGAAAAAGCAGTCGTGTGCGGACAACTGGCCCGTGATTCATCCAAGAAGTTGCGGCATGACGCCTGGGGGCACGGATCGCGCACACAGGGTTGTGATGTTCATGGCTGGGGTTATGCCGACGGCAACAGCGGGCTTACCGGTTGCTCGAAGTTCTTCTGGGACGTGGCCCGTGCCTATAGTGATTCCAATCGAGGGGGAAAGTAAAGCGGCTGCTTGTCCAAAAGGACATGCTGTCCATTGGGCCAGCCCATCCGGTGAGGCACTTACGCCCACTCCGGTCATTGCATCATTTTAGCCGGAGTCAGAGTCCGTGGGCACGCGAGGGCTGGTTGGAGCATTCGCTCAGCGCCGGGCGGCGGTGGGCCTGTGGACCCCAGGCATCCCGATTGCTCGATTTGGCCATCTCTAGTATTCTCTGCGATTGCGCATGCGCCGGCGGCTCCGGCCTACAGACTCAGGGGTGACAGATTTGCGGGGAAAATCCTGGCTGGCATTGTGGCTACTCGTCTTCCTGACGGCGGTACTGCCTTCCTGCGGCGGATACATCAATAATCCGGCGCCCAAGACGACTTCGCTTTCTCCTGACAATATTGACGCGGGCCACCCTCAGTTCCCACTTTTGGTGAACGGGAAGAATTTCACGCCAACCTCGGCGGTGGAATGGAGTGGCACTGCAACGAACCAGAGGCCTCTGCCTATTCAATCGATCTTTCTGAGCCAAAACCAAATGCAGGTGAATATTCCAGCCCTATTAGTGCAGGTTCCCGGCACGGCCTTCCTGACGGTTTTTACTCCGGCCCCCGGTGGCGGAACGAGCAATCCCCCCCTGTCGTTTACGATTAACTCCGTCGCCAGCCCAGTACCGCAGATCACCTCGCTGTCGCCTTCCGGTGTCTTTGCGGGTACGACTGGATTCGCTCTGCTTGTGACCGGCAAGAATTTTGTTGCGACTTCGGAGGGCACGGTCAATGGCGCGACCCGCCCAACGGCTTTTACCAACAGCACGTCGCTGCAAATGACGCTCTTGACGGCCGATCTTGCCACAGCAGGCGTGTTGCAGATCGCGGTGCTAAATCCCCCTCCAGCCGGCGGCACATCCAACGCCTTTCCGCTGAGCATTAAGAACCCGGTTCCCGTGATCAGCACAGTGGCTCCCACTTCCCTGCAGGCGGGAGCAAACCCTACGATATTGGCGGTGAACGGGACGAGAATGGTGACAGGGTCGCAAATCCTGATTAATGGGGCGCCACGAATGACGGCTACCGTGAACCCGACGCAGGTGACTACGCTACTCACCGCCGCGGACCTTGCCGTCGGCGCAGTGAACCAGATTCAAGTGATGAATCCGGCGCCGGGCGGAGGCCCTTCGAATATTTTGACCTTCGCCGTGGACCCGTCCCTGACGCTCGGTTTGCCGGTAGTGCTGGATCTCGCGCCGGATGGTTCGCTGGCGAACAATGGAATCTGTGGCCCCGTCTGCACGGGGGGAACGCCGGACCTGACGACCGCCGGACCATCCACCAGCACGAACGGCCAACTCGTAGCCTTCGCCTCGATTTCGAGCAACCTGGTGTCGGTTATTGGAAATACAACCAGCGACATCTATCTGCGCAAGACCTGCCTGGCTGTGGCCAGTTGCACGCCCTCCACAACCGTCCTCAGCACGGACGCGAACGGCTTTTCAGCGAATGGCGCGAGCAGCGAACCTGTGATTGACAGCACGGGGGCGCATGTGGCCTTCACTTCTAAAGCCACGAATATTGACACCACGGTCCCGCTCAATGGCACGGCTCGCCAGGTTTTCTGGCGGCCTACGTGCACCGCAACGCCCACTTGCACCGGCTCGGCAGTGCAGGCACAACTGGTTTCGATATCTGCGGATGGCACGAGTGCGGGGACGGGCGAAAGTTTTAATCCTGCTATTAGCTCCGACGGGCGATTTGTCGCCTTCATCTCCACCGCGACAAACCTGGTTTCGAATCTCACGTTCGACGGAGTCACGCCGCAGGTGTTCGTTCGCGATACCTGTGGCGGGGTGGCGTCGGGCACGTGCACGCCGGCGACTTTCCTGATTTCGACGGCCGACGGAATTACTCCCGCGGATGGCGCGAGTGCTAATCCCACCATCGCCACAAACGGACTTTTTGTTTCCTTCACTTCGACCGCCAGAAATCTTGGCGCTACGGCTCCCAATCCGGGCGGGCTGTCTGAAATTTTTATTCGCGGATGCACCTACAGCGCGAGCACGTGCACCGGACAAACACAACTCGCTTCCACGCCCGATGGCGTGACGCCGGCCAACGGCTCCAGCGCCGAGTCCGCTATCTCGCCCAACGGCCGATTCGTTGCCTTCGCCTCAACGGCCACAAACCTCGGCACGATTTCCGGCGGAGTCCAGCAGATCTTCGTGCGGGATACCTGCGCAGGGATAACCACCACTTGCACGGCTTCCACCGTCCTGGTGTCCACTTCGAACGGCACGATACCCGGAAACGGCACGAGCGATCACCCCAGCATGAACAACCCGGTCGTAAACGGCCTTGGGCCCATCGTCGCCTTCGCTTCGCTATCTTCCAACCTGAGCGCCAACACTGCGAACGGCGTGGAAAATATTTTCGTGCGCAAGACCTGCGTGGCCGTCACAACCACCTGTGCCGCAACCACAATCCTGGCCAGCCAGGCCGCCGGCACGCTGCCCCCGCCTGTGAACGCCTCGAACCTTGCGCCCTCCATCAGCGCGGATGGCCACAGCGTCAGTTTTCTTTCCTTCGCGAACAATCTTGTGGCGCAGCCGACCAACGGCCTCTCAAATCTTTTCCTGGCAGGCACCACGTTCTAAACTTTCAGTGAAAGCTCTTGCCCGGAGAATTTCACAGGTCACCGCGTGTTGCCTGGAGCGATCCGCTCGAGTACGGCAGCACGAGTTGTTGCTAGCGTGAAGGTCAGTGATTCGCGCGGGATGCTGTTGACGAACGGACCCACCAGCAGGCCGAGCCCCGCCGGAATGTCGCGCGTCAGCGAAATGGACTGGCTCTCCACATACGTGCCCCCGTCTTTTTCTTCGAATCGCCAGTACGTGTTCATGCGCCAGAGAAAGCCGCGGTCATGTCCTTCCGGTTCCAGCCGCTCGCCGGATTCTCCCGTGTTGGCGACCTCCTGAATGCGTGTGGTGTACGAGCGGCTCCAGGCCTTTGCGGAATCTACCGCGCCATAGTGAACGTGGTGCTCGGTGTCGAGGATCGAGGTGATGATTTTTTTCTTGTAGAAGCGCAATTGAACCAGGTAGTCGCTGCCTTCATGCCGCAGCACCTTCGAGCGGATCACATCGGG
>JBGPZR010000211.1:0-4771 GCA_041493845.1 Terriglobia bacterium
AAGCTGCTTGAGCGTTACGCAAATCTGCAGTTGGCGTAGCGGTTGCAGATGCATAAAGGTTGCGCGGAAGCGCCGCGCAAGGTAGAGTTTTTTTCTTTCGCACGGGGAAGGTGCCGGTTGGGCGCACAGCTTTTCCGTACCAAGAGTATCGACAAGTTGATCACCGACTCGGAGAACCCCGAGAAGCGCCTCAAAAAGACGCTCGGGCCGCTGAGCCTGACCTCGCTCGGCATCGGCGCGGTGATCGGCTCCGGGATCTTCACCGTGATCGGCACGGCCATCGCCGGGCAGAAACTCCAGTTCAAGTCCGTCCTCAACGCCCCGCTGCTCGAATATCTCATCTATCATTCGGCGTCGTTCGGCAGGCCCGGTGCGGGACCTGCGATTGCGCTCTCCTTTGTGCTCGTCGCAATCGTCTGCGGTTTTGCTGCGCTCTGCTACGCGGAACTGGCCGCGATGATTCCCATCGCCGGCAGCGCCTACACTTACACCTACCCGACCATGGGCGAATTGATTGCCTGGATCATTGGCTGGGATTTGATTCTCGAATACGCCGTGTCGAACATGGCCGTCAGCGTTGGATTTTCCGCCCACATTGTTGGTCTGCTCGACTGGTTCGGCATCCATCCCAGCCTGCGCTGGATTACGCCCGCCTATCTCCCCGCCGGGCTGAGCGATTTGCAGGGCAATTCACTCTACACGCCCGGATGGCACTTCGGCTTCAACTGGCCCGCCCTTAGCATTGTGATGCTGCTGACAATCATTCTCGTCCGCGGCATTCGCGAGTCGGCGGAAGCGAACAACGTAATGGTGATGCTGAAAATCTTTGCCATTCTTGTTTTCATCGGATTCGCTGCGCGCCTGGTCCACCCTGCCAATTGGCACCCCTTTGCCCCGAATGGCTGGCCGGGAATTCTCACCGGCGGCTCGATTGTTTTTTTCACTTACATCGGTTTTGATTCCGTCTCCACGGCCGCCGAGGAGTGCAAAAATCCGAAGCGCGATTTGCCGATTGGAATCATATCCACGCTGGTGATTTGCACTGTGCTCTACATCGCCGTGGTGGTGGTGCTCACGGGACTCGTTCCCTGGCAGACGCTGCTCGACGATGCCGCTCCCATCGTCAACACCATGAAGAAGCTCCACTTCGGCACTGTCCGCCTGATTGTCCTGCTCGGCGCGTTGATGGGCATGATTTCCTCGCTCCTGGTTTTCCAGCTCGGGCAGGCGCGCGTCTGGTTTGCCATGTCGCGCGACGGCTTGCTGCCCAACATTTTCAGCCGTGTCCACAAGAATTACCGCACGCCCGATTTCTCCACATGGGTGGCGGGATTTGTGGTCGGCATTCCCGCGGGCCTGCTGGATATCGGCACGCTTGCAGATCTTTCGAACATCGGCACGCTGTTCGCATTCGCGCTGGTTGCCGGCGGCGTGCTGATTCTGCGCTATCGCGAACCCGACCGCCCCCGCGCTTTCCGTGCGCCGGGCGGGCCGCTGGCTCCGGTGGTCACGATTCTCACGTGCTTGCTCTTGATGGCCGGGCTACCCATCACCAACTGGATTCGGTTTTTCGTATGGCTGATCATCGGCCTGTTCGTTTATTATTTTTATGGGCGGCGGCACAGCGAACTCGCAACGGAAAATTTGGGCGTGCCATCCGCCGGGGGAGAAAAGCGCTAATGCGCTTCCGGTTTTGCATCGGACTGGCGCTGCTGCTCTTGCTCGTTCTCGTCGCTCTTTCTTCTTCTTTCGGCTGGGGCGACAACGCCGAGCGCCTGATCACGAACAAAGCCGTGGATACGCTTCCGGATGACATGCGCTCCTTCTTCCAGGCCAACCGGCAATTTCTCGTCCAGCACGTCACCGATGTGGATGAAGCCCAGTCGAAAAGCGCTTCTGAGCAGCACAATGAGTTCATTCAGCTCGACCACTATGGTCCGTTCCCTTTCACAGCCATTCCTCGTGTTTACACCGCCGCCGTTTCGAAATACACGAAGCGGACGCTCGAGACCTACGGTTTGCTCCCCTGGCAAATCGGGCTCTACAGCAAGCGGCTGACCGATGCGTTCCGCGAGCGCAACTGGAATGAGGTAAAGCTTTCGGCGGCCACCCTGGCGCATTACGTCGCCGCGGCCCACGATCCGTTCAACACCACCGTCAACAGCGACGGAAAATTATCTGGCCAGCCGGGCGTGAGCAGCCGGTTCGGCACGGGACTCGTGGACCGCTATCAACTTTTCTTTTTCATCCGCCCCAATGAGGCTGTATTCGTTCATGATCCGACCGATCACGCTTTCGATATGACCTTGAGCGCGCATTCCTGGCTTGAAAACATTCTCCTGGCAGACCTCCGCGCTCACGCGGGCCTTTCCGGTTACACTGACGAGTATTACGATCGTTTCTACTCGCAGGCGGGAGCGGTGCTGGTCCGCGAGCTCTCGGACGCCTCGACGGATGTGGGCTCTTATTGGATGACAGCCTGGATCAACGCCGGGCGGCCTCAGTTGCCGTCCCAATAATCCGACGTGACGACGCCAACTACCCGCGAGCCGACCGTTGTTGACTCACTCCCGAAAGCAGAGCTGCACCTGCATCTCGAAGGAACCATCCGCCCGGAGACCGCGCTCGAATTGGCCGCGCGTCATGGAGTGAAGCTCAAGCGCGAAGAAGTTGCCGCGCGATATAACTACTCCGATTTCCCCGGCTTCCTCGAAGCCTTCAAGTGGGTCACGTCCTATTTGCGGGAGCCGGAAGATTACGCGCTCGTTACGCGGCACCTGGCGGAAGAACTGCTTCGGCAAAATGTCGTGTACGCCGAAGTCTCCATTTCGACCGGCGTCATGCTGCGGCGCACACAGAACGTGGAAGCGAATCTGAACGCCATCAACGAAACCGCAAAGAGCGTCCCATTCGCCCGCTTGCGCATGGCATGGATTCTAGACGCCACCCGACAATTTGGCCCCGACGCTGCCGTGGAAGTGGCTCGCTGCGCCTCGCAACTCCAGCGTCTCGGCGTTGTCGCGTTTGGATTGGGGGGCGATGAGCTTTCGGGTCCCACGGTGAATTTCCGCCCGGCGTTTGATCTCGCGCGCAATGAAGGCCTGCATCTCGTCTGTCACGCAGGTGAAGTGGGCGGGCCGGAGTTGGTTCGCGAATCCATTGATTTGCTTAGTGCGGAACGCATCGGGCACGGCATCGCGGTGATGCGCGATCCAGCCCTCGCGGATTTCCTTGCCGCACGCCGCGTTCCACTCGAAATCTGCCCAACGAGCAATCTGTGCACTGGCGCGCTCGCCAAGCAAACGGGCAAGGCCGATGCTTCTCTACAGGATCATCCGCTCGCAAAATTCATCAAGCAGGGCTTGACCGTGATGCTTTCGACCGATGACCCGGCCATGTTCCACACCGACCTGCTCACGGAATATTCCGCGGCCGCCTCGCTCGGCCTATCGAGCCCGCAACTCGTTCAGCTAGCCGAGCAAAGCTTCAGCGCTTCCTTCCTCCCACCGGAGGACAAGCGCCGCATGCTCGACGAATTTCGCGCCGCGGCAAAATCCGTCCTGCTATAATCGCGCCCGTCAGCAGTCTAGGGATTATTGTTTTGCACTTCGCGCGAGGTTCCCATTGTGCGGCTTTTCGTGTCGGGCGTTCTGTAGCTCAGGCCAGCACTGAGCCCCCTGTGGCGGGCGAATGTGTCCCGTTTATGCGGCATCAAGCGTCGGGCGTTTTGTAGCTCAGGTCCCGTCCCGACCGCTTTTGTCGGGACTGACCTGAGGCTGTTCTCATCGCCGAGGAAAAAATGAAAGCACACGTTTGGGTCATGCTCAAATCCACGGTCCTCGATCCCCAGGGCCAGACCATCCAACGCGCCCTCTCTTCCCTCGGCTACGCAAAGGTTCAAGATGTCCGCCAGGGCAAGTTCTTCGTCCTGAATCTCGATGGCATGACGCGCGACGAAGCCAAAACCCAAGTCGAGCGCATCGCCAAAGACGTCCTCACCAATCCCATCATCGAAGAATTCCGCTTCGAAATACTCGACTGAAAATTCGCGGCTCTCGGGTCCCGGATGATGTTGCAGGACAGACTTTGACTTTTCGAGTGCCCAACCCTTTCCGAATTTGAAAGGGTTGGTCTTTTCCCCGAGCTTCCTAACGTCTCTAGCCGAAGCTTTGCCTCGGAATTTCTCTGCGCCCTCTGCGTCTCTGCGGTGAATGCCTTCTAGGTTCGATTCGCTGTGACGACACTGTCAAGAGAGCTATTTCAAATTTTGAATTTGAGATTAGTTCCGTTTCCGCCCTCAGCCTCAATTCCTGAACAAATTTCCACAGCCAAGTACCATTGCACTCCGCGTTTCCACGTGTGATGCTAACTTTGGGGAATATTGCGATGGCATGCTGCTACCAACCAGCGCGGTGGCAAACAGGCTTGCGGTCGAGTGAGGCGAAGAAAAAGCTAATCGCAATGGCGATCCGACAAGGATCGGCATCCCGAGCGACCAGCGGGAGCCGAGGGACTCAGAATGAAAACTATTCAAACATGACGCGAAGACCTGCAAACGTCCTTGGGGCGAAGAAAAGGCTAATCGCAACAGTGCCCAATTCAAAATTCATGCTAACTCATTCACAACACACAACTTCACCTTTTTCTAATCGCAACAAGAAACACATTTCTGAGATTCGCCTTCTTGCATCTCTGCCCCGCCTGGAGACTTCGACCCGCAGCCACGCCTCGATGCGATCACCGGTCACGAATCACGAATCACAATTCACGA
>JBGPZR010000139.1:0-6048 GCA_041493845.1 Terriglobia bacterium
ACCGGCGTGATCGGCGGTTCGATTCAAGCGGCACAGGACATTTCATTCGAGGCCATGGCGGCGAAACAGAAGCAGTTCAGCGATATTGTGCTGACGGACAAGGCCGTGGATACGCTCGTGGCGTTCGTTGGCGGGAGTGGCGGGACGGTGAACACGGGCCGGATGTTCACCACGCTGAAGCCGCGCTCCGAGCGGCCGGGGGTGACTGCGGACATGGTTATCTCGCGGCTGAGGCGGAAGCTGGCCGTTGTCCCCGGTGCGAGTTTGTACTTGCAGGCGCAGCAAGACATTCGGATCGGCGGGCGCTCGAGCAATTCGCAATACCAGTTCACGCTCGACAGCGGAAACCTGGCGGACTTGAACGAGTGGGCGCCGCGACTGCTGCAGAAGATGAAGACGCTGCCGCAATTGCGCGACGTGGCTACCGACCAGCAGGACAAAGGCCTGGAAGCGAATCTGGTGATTGATCGCGACACCGCATCGCGCCTGGGGATCACATCGCAGGCGATTGACAACACACTCTACGATGCATTCGGGCAGCGCCAGGTCTCTACGATTTACACGCAACTGAACCAGTATCACGCGGTGATGCAGGTGGACAACCGGTTCCAGCGAAATCCGGATGCGCTGAAGGATATCTATGTGAAGTCATCGAGCGGCGCGCAGGTGCCGCTGAGCGCCTTCACACGCTACGAGCCGAGAACAACGGCGCTGGCCGTCAATCACCAGGGCCAGTTTCCTGCCGTCACGCTTTCATTTAATCTGGCGCAGGGCGCGGCGCTGGGCGATGCCGTGACGGCGATCAACAAGGTCGAGCGCGAAATCGGCCTGCCCAGCACAATTCATGCGAGTTTTCAGGGTACGGCGCAGGCGTTTCAGAGTTCGCTGGCGAATATGTGGATCCTGATTCTGGCGGCGCTTGCGGCCGTGTACATCGTTCTTGGGATGCTGTATGAGAGTTACATTCATCCGATCACGATTCTTTCGACGCTGCCTTCGGCGGGTGTGGGCGCGATCCTGGCGCTTCTAATTTTTCACCTGGACCTGAGCGTGATTGCGTTGATCGGGATAATTCTGCTGATCGGGATCGTGAAGAAAAACGCCATCATGATGATTGACTTCGCGCTCGATGCGGAACGCAAGGACGGGAAGAGCCCCGTGGATTCGATTTACCAGGCTTGCCTGCTGCGTTTTCGGCCCATCATGATGACCACGATGGCCGCGCTTCTTGGCGCCCTGCCGCTCGCACTGGGAACCGGCACGGGCTCCGAGCTGCGGCGTCCGCTGGGCATCAGCATCGCCGGCGGCTTGATCGTCAGCCAGATGCTCACTCTTTTCACCACGCCGGTGGTTTACCTCTACATGGACCGCCTGCGCCTCTACTTCCTCCGCCGCAAACAGCATCCTGGGTCACCCCAACGCACTCCGGATCTGAGGCCATCACCGTCCTCGCTCCCGAGCCGCCCGCTGGCCTGATTTTTCCACGTTGCTGGCCGCGTTGCAATTGCGGGCGATCGGTATAGATTGAAGTCGATCGCCGCGAGATAATGAAGAAAGCCGACAGCATTCGCAGCCTGCTCAAAAACCCTTCTTGTCCAGAAACCCCATTCGTTGGCGTGCAAGAACCCTTGAGAATTCGCTTGCCCAAAACTGCGCGCTGCTCGCCTCAAAAAGAAGTGTTTCCGGGCACCAGAAGGCTACAGGCCGCCGGCGCCGGCGGCCTGCAGCCCAGCGACGAGTGTGCCCGATGCTTTGCGGAGCCGCCTTGCGCATGCGACTTTGAATGATGCCGAAAGTTTCACGCGAGATTCTTCCGCAGCGTCTCCCGATCGAGCTCCCTCTCCCAGCGCGCCACCACGAGTGTGGCGACGCCATTGCCAATCATGTTCACGGTGGCGCGGAACATGCTCATGAAGCGGTCAATCCCAAGAATCAGAGCCATCCCGGCCACGGGAATCGTCGGGATCACCAACAGCGTTCCGACCAGCGCGATAAATGAAGCGCCCTGGACGCCGCTTGCTCCCTTGGACGTCAGGAGTGCCACGGCGAAGATGGTCAACTGCTGTGTGAGAGTGAGCGACGTGTTGGTCGCCTGAGCGACAAAGAGTGCAGCCAGGGTCATGTACAGGCTGGTTGCTTCGGTGTTGAAAGTGTAACCCGTTGGCACTACGAGACCGACGAGAGCTTTGGAGCAGCCCAGCCTCTCCATCTTAGCCATCAACAAGGGCAGGGCCGGCTCCGATGAACTGATTGCCAGGACCAACAGGATCTCTTCTTTGATGTACAAGAGGAATCGAATGATGCTGAACCCGGCCATCCATGCAATCGTGCCGAGAATAAGGAAAACAAAGACAAAGCAGGTGACGTAAAACGTTGCGATCAGCTTCGCGAGCGGCCCGAGCGAGGCCAGCCCATATTTTCCGACCGTGAAAGCCATTGCGCCGAACGCGCCAATAGGCGCCAGTCGCATCAGGATATTAACCACGCCAAAGACGGCATGAGTGAGCGCGTCAAACAAATCCACCAGCGGTTTGCAGCGCGGCCCGATGGCCGACAAGGCGAAGCCGAACAGGAGCGCCACCAGCAGGACTTGCAGAATGTCGCCTTTGGCAAATGCATCAGTCGCAGTGTTGGGAATGATGTGCATCAAGAATTCCGTCACGCTCTGCGCCTTTGCTTGCCCGGCATAGTCCGCCACGGCTTTGGCATCGAGCCCGGCGGGGTTGACGTTGAAGCCGCTCCCCGGACGCACCACGTTTCCAACCACCAATCCGATCAGGAGCGCGAGCGTGGACACCACCTCGAAATAAAGGAGGGCTTTGCCCCCCACCCGGCCCACCTTCTTCATGTTCTCCATGCCGGCAATCCCGGTGACTACGGTGCAGAAGATGATCAGGGAGATGATCATCGAAATGAGCCGGATGAAGGCGTCGCCCAGCGGCTTCATGGCGACGGCCTTTGCGGGACTGAAATGGCCGAGCGCGACAGCGAAGGCGATCGCGATCAGCACCTGCACCCAGAGATTCGCGTAGAAGGGCCTCTTGCGCGGGGCCGACACAGTTGCGGGAAGGGGCTGGGCGTCGCCGGAGGGTCCCATCGTCAGTTCTCCTTATTTATGGCACTGGCTGGCAGCCAGGGCGGCGTGCAGGTGTGAGATGAATTTGAGGCCGATTGCAAACTCAGGAAAGTGACCGCCGAACAGCGATCCGTTGGTTGGCCCGATGTTTTTTTCATACTGCCCAGTGCGTCGCGAGCGCACTCATCGCAGATGTTTTTCCGCTTCGCGAATCCACTCGGCAAGGTCGTTCAAAAATTCCGCGGCGCGCGCCCCATCCACCACCCGGTGGTCGCAAGAAAGCGTCAGCGTCACCATCGGGCGGATACCCGGCCGGCCATCCACGGGCACCACGCGATCTGCAATCCGCCCCACCGCGAGAATCCCCGCCTGCGGAGGATTGATAATTGCGGTGAACGCATCCACGTGATACATCCCCAGGTTGCTGATCGTGAAAGTCGCGCCCGAAATATCCGCAGGCCGCAATTTATTTGCCCTGGCACGCTCTGTCAGATCTCGCCGCTGAACCGCGATTTCACCCAGGTCCGCTGCATCCGCATTGTGAATCACGGCGGCAACCACGCCATCCTCCACCGCCATGGCCACGCCGATATTTATTTCCCGATTCTGCCGGAGGCCCTCGCTGCTCCAACTCGCATTCATCCGCGGGTGTCTTGCCAGCGCGCGCGCCACCAGCGCAACCAGTAAATCCGTATGCGTCAGCCGCGCCCCGCGCGCCTTCTCAATCTTCGCAGCCAGCCGTTCGCGCGCTTCCAGCAGCGCTCCCGCGTCCACATCCCGCGCAACAAAAAAATGCGGCACACTGGTCCAGCTCTGCGCGGTTCGCTCGGCCATCAGCCGCCCGATGGGGCCCGGTGAAATGACGTCCCCGGCCGCAGCCGCCGAAGCCGGTGCGGCCACGCCCTTTGATGCTGCCGCTGCGAGAATGTCTGAGGCCAGGATCTCGCCGCCGGCGCCCGAACCGCGGACCCTGTGGATGTCGATTCCTTGTTCCCGCGCAAGACGCCGAGCCTTGGGAGAAATTTTCGTTCCTGCCGGGCTTGTCTCCTGCGAAACTTTTGCGCCAATCTCTGCTGTTCGCTCCACCGTAGTTGCTGCTCGACCCTCCGATTTGGGAGCCGGCCCGTCCGCCGGAGCAACTTCGCCCGGCATCACGATCCAAGCGATCGTTTGGCCCACGGGGACGACCGCGCCCTCGTGTGCCCGAATACCGGCCAGAATTCCTTCTGCCGGTGCTTCGATTTCTACCACCGCCTTGTCCGTCTCCACCTCCAGCAGCGGCTCGCCTTTGACCACGCGTTCGCCTTCCTTCTTCCGCCAGGCGACAAGCTTGCCTGTTTCCTGGGTCAACTCGAGAGCGGGCATCACGACGCTGATAGCCATATTTTGTTGGGCGCGGCGCAAGCGCAACCGTCAGTCCGTCACTCCGACCCGCTCCGTTTTCGCGCTGGCCTCAACCATCTCCCTCACACGCTTGCTGGGCGCCGCTTCGTGCTCACGCGTCGTTGGCAGCGCGCCGTTGACTGTGTAATAGTGCGCGCCTGCAACCAGCAGCTCTTCCGCAGGGAATCGCGTAATCACTTCGTGGCCCGTCTCCGTGACCACAATTTCCTCTTCGATCCGCGCCGCACTCCACCCGTCCGTCGAGGGCCAGAATGTCTCCAGCGCAAAGACCATCCCGGGCTTGATCTCATGCGGATGCTCGAATGAAACCAGGCGGCTGATCACCGGCTTTTCCCAGATCGCCAGGCCGATACCGTGCCCGTACTGCAGCGCGAAGCAAGCCTCCTCATTCGGGAAGCCAAATTCCTCCGCCTTAGGCCATACGGCTGCAATCTCCGCGGTCGTGCGGCCGGGCCGCACCAGTGAAATCGCGGCGTCCAGATATTCCCGGCAACGTTTGTAGGCATCCACCATGGCGTGCGACGCGTACCCGATCGTGAAGCAGCGGTAGTAGCACGTGCGATATCCCATGTAGGAGTGGAGAATGTCGTAGTACACCGGATCGCCCGGCCGCAGCACGCGATCCGAAAACACGTGCGGATGCGGATTGCAACGCTCCCCTGAAATAGCATTCACCGCTTCCACATATTCCGACCCAAGGTCGTAGAGCACCTTGCTTACCAGCCCCACCGCCTCGTTCTCGCGCATCCCCGGCTTCATCGCGCGGTACAGCTCGTCATAGGCCGCGTCCACCATCATGGCCGACATATTCAGCAGCAAAATCTCGTCCCTCGTTTTAATCTCGCGCGCATCCGACATCAGCGGCTGTCCATCCACCACCGTGATCCCCTCGCGCTGCAACGCAAAAAGCACCGGCGGCTCAATGATATCGATCCCGAGCGGCTCCTTGTGCAGCCCGCGCTTTTCGAGCTCGATGCGGATCTTCCGCGCCACATCTTCTGCCCGCCCCATCTCGGGCGACATTGCCCCGCGCAGCATTGAAATTCCGGGCCGGGAGCGCTCTCCCAGCCACGGACAGTGGAGCTGATGATGCCGCGCCGCCGATCCGAAATCCCACAGGATCGGCTCATCGTTCTGCGGCAACAGCGAAAACCGGTTGGCCTTGTCTTGCGCCCACGTCCCGATGTGCGTCGCCGTCAGGTAGCGCACATTGTTCATGTCGAAGCAGAGCAGGGCGCCCATTTCGGATTTGGACAGCAGGCTCTTCACACGCGCCAGTCGTTCCGTGCGCAAGCGGTCGAAATCAATTCGCTGTTCCCAGTCAACTGCCATCGTTCCATGAGTCGGTAGTGCCATGATTACCTCCCGTTCTTGATTTCTAAGATCGGCCGCAAAGCTCCCGCGCCACATCGAACACCATCTGCTCATTCGGAACCGTCGCATCTTCAAGCGGCGGAGAGAATGGAATTGGAACGTGCATCGCCCCCAGGCGCTTTACCGGGCCATCCAGGTTGTAAAATGCGCCCTCGGCAATCACGGCAGCAATCTCTGCCGCGACGCCGTACCGC
>JBGPZR010000252.1:0-4174 GCA_041493845.1 Terriglobia bacterium
AACATCGGGGACCGCGCCGGGAATATTCGGCGCGCGATCACGGCGCTTGGTGCGCATGTCCCCGTACCGTCCGGGACGGGGCGGAGCCCCGCACCATCCGGCGCAGGGCGGAGTCCTTCACCGCCCGGCACAGGGCAGAGCCCTGCACCGCCTGGTACAGGGCAGAGTCTGGTGCCTTCCGGCATAGGGCGGGGCGTGCGCGTGACGCGCGTGTCGTCACTCTACGAGACGGAGCCGGTGGAGCTGCGCGATCAGCCGTGGTTTCTGAACTGCGTGGTGGAGGCAGAAACAGATCTGCGGCCGCAGCAGTTGATGGATGCGCTGCTCGAGATCGAGCGCGGGCTGGGGCGCGAGCGGCGAGTTCCGAAAGGTCCGCGGCTGATCGATATGGATATTCTTTTATTTGGTGCGAGCGTGGTGCAAGCGCCTGGGCTGGAAATTCCTCACCCACGGATGGCGGAGCGGCGATTCGTGCTGGTGCCGTTTGCGGAGATCGCGCCGGACGTGCAGCATCCGACTCTCAAGAAAACGATCGTGGAGTTGTTGGCAGAGACGCCGGATCGCAGCGAGGTGCGGGTGTGGAAAGCAATTTAACCACAGATGAACACAGACCCCTCGGCTCTGCTCGGGACAAGTGAACACAGATACGAGGGAAGTGCGAAAGCCAGAAAGCGAAAACAAGAAGCAGATCCCTCGTCGTCCGTCAAAATTCCGACGGACTCGCTCGGGATGACACCCTAACGGCTAAGAGCCGGCTGGAAGCCAGCGCTACGAAGAGCAACAGCGCGAAGAGAGATCCTGAGGCGTCCGCCAAAACTCTGGCGGACTGCCTCAGGATGACGATCGGCGGAGGGGCGCGAGGAGAGAATCTGAGGGGCGGGTACGCTCGCCCCTCAGAATGACACCGCGATGGAATGCGGTGGCTTAACTCGCCCGCAACACTTTGAGCCAGTGCAGCGTCATGGGCTTGGGCGTGAGTGCTTCGAGCTCGATTTGAGCGATTTTGCCGGCGGTGCTTTCGCGCCAGCGATAGACGCCCGGCTCGGTCTCTTCGCGGAAATGGCCGGTCGCAGGACGCAGGAAGTTGCGCGCGTCGTCGAGCGAAGCGTTTTCGCGCGTCGCGTGCCGCGTGAGCGCTTCGATCACGTAGCTGCGCAGCAGTTTCGGCCAGTAATTTTCGAAGAGCTGCGAAGAAGCGAACGCGTCGCTCCAGGCGACTTCGCCGCCAAAGGCGACTACGACGCCGACCACGCGCTCGCCCTTCAAGCCGCTGATGGCGCGGTCGAATCGCCGCTGGATCTGCTCGGCGAAGTTTTCAACCGACGAGCTGACAGCGCGCGACTCGTAGATTTGTTTGTACGACTCGGTGGGAGCCGCGGAGGCAATGATAGTGTCGAGTGAGCGCGAGGAAAGTGGCGGCGCTGCTGCCGTCGGGCTTGCCTGTGACTGCACTTCGACACTGCTCGACATCGAAGCTTGTCCGCGCACGGCGGCCCACACCTGCGACTGGTCCTGCTCGACAGCAGCTTTTTCGCGCACGCTCGGATGCGCCATCATTTTCGCGCCGGCAAATTTATCGGAGCCGCCGGTCCAGCGTCCGTGCTCGACGCAGAAGACATTCAGCGGCAGCGGCGGCGCGCCCGCGGGAACGATGCGGTCTTTGCCGATGATGCGGTCTTGTTTCCCGCCGGAAACAACTTCGCCGGCAAGCAGGATCAGAGGCCGCTTGCCGCGATTGACGAGCACGAGCTGGTTCACTTGCGCGCCGACTCTCGGTGGCATGGTTTGAGCACTGCCCTCGCGCGTCCTGCGAAGATATTCTCCCTGCTCGGTGACGACTGCATCGCCGGAAGCGAGCGCTTCATCGAGCGTCGAGAAATCGCTGGTATCCGCTTGCTGTGCAGAGACCACTGGGAAAATGGTCAAGTTCTCGTATGTGATCGGGTCCAACAGATGCCAATTCTGCCCGCCGGGCGCCGGAACTCCTGGCTCACCCGCGGCTCGAACGTCCGGATCCATATTCGTCACAAGAAGTACCCCCGCCAATAAAATGAGTAAGCTCATGCTCACACCCAGAAAGATTTTTTCCTGCTTGCCTTGCATGACGCCCTCCTCGATCGCCGAAGCGAGACAACTCCGCTTTCCATGGCTTTCATTCCTGAGAACGGGCGGCGGGGAATTCCTTGCAGGGTGTTTCGGCGGGTTCGAAACACAGCGGGGTTGCGAGGGTTACGGGCGGGCTAGAGGTGCTCGCGGTCCTTCTTTTCTTTCTCGCGCTTCTTGCGCTCCTCTTCTTCCTGCTTCTCCCATTCGATCAGTTCTTCCTCGCTCATCTGGTAATCCTCGCGGGAGGCGAACATGGTTCCGCGGCGGCCCTCGCGCGCTACCCGGCGCGCGCGGACGCGCTTCTTGCCTGCGGACAGGCTGCCCATGCTGCGGATGGGGTCCGCGATCGCGCCGGCTTCGAGCAGCAGCTCACTCACTTTCTCGAGGAAGTCGTGCAGGTGGTATGGCTTGGGGGAATAGGGCAGCCCTTCCTGTTCCAGGATCGGCTGGACATGCTTGGCAGCCAGCAGAGGCACCAGGAACAGCACCCGAAGACGCTTCTTGGCGACAGCTACGGCGCCATCAGGGACATCCTCCGAGGGCTGAAGTTTGGGTGCATCCTCAGGGGTCTCTTGGGGGTCGGTGGTGTCCGCCTGAGCCAGCTCTTTCAGGATGGCGTAAAGCGGGCCGCGCATGTCGGTGAGGGCTACGTTGACGATAACCAGGTCCCACTGGCCGCTCGCAAGCTCCAAGAGCGCGTGCGAAGCCAACGGAGCGATGCGGACGCGCCAACCCTCCGAATCCAGGACGTGTTTCAGGGCACGCTGGCTGACGATATCGTCGTCTATGATCAGTATGCCGACTTCGGCCAAAGCTCCTACCCCTCGAGGTGAATCTTCCGAGTATAGTCCGCGGGGATGGGCCTGGCTGCTGGCCCGAGGGCTGGGTTTCAGGGAGGGAACCTGCCCGGGCGTACAGGCGAAGATAAAGCGAAATATTTCTCTTGACATGGCGAACAAAAGGCGAATAACATGCTCCCCGTGCGGCGAGGCAATCAATGGCCACTTCTCCCATACTTCGGCCCAGCCCGGCGACGTTCCCACGTCGGCGGACCCGGCCGAAGCAAACCAGTCTCACCCTATTCCCCACAGCCGCTCGCCACGGCACTTGTGAGTCCCCGAGCGAAGCTTCCGCGCCCACTCCGGTACCAGACCGGAGAACGAAGCCCGCTCAGGAACTGGTCGGCATTGCGCGCCTCGCCGCCTCCTCCCCCTGCGCAGAAGCCAAGCGCGGGACGGAATATTTTCTTCTTCCTGTCCGCTCGATCTTGAATCGCTGCGATTCCGAGCGCGTACCATTCCACTGGACGGTGAACCCCTATCGCGGGTGCGAATTTGGGTGCCGCTATTGCTATGCGCGCTACACGCACGAATACATGGAGTTGGACGGCGGAGAATTCGAGTCGAAGATTTACGTGAAGCAGGACGCGGGCGCGCTGGTCGAACGCGACCTGGCGACTAAGAAGATATGGGGTGAGCACATCTGCATCGGCACCGCGACAGATCCCTACCAGCCGGCCGAGCGGGAATTCGGCGCCACGCGCGCGATCCTGGAA
The DNA here is from genome assembly GCA_041493845.1 of Terriglobia bacterium. Classification (GTDB taxonomy): domain Bacteria; phylum Acidobacteriota; class Terriglobia; order Acidiferrales; family UBA7541; genus Palsa-295. Next base: position 3,662 of record JBGPZR010000252.1, read on the forward strand.
AAGATGGCGGAGCGCGAAGGGTTGAGGCTCGAGATCACCACGAAATCAAATCAGGTGGTGCGCGACATTGATCTGCTGCGGCGGATTTCGGAGCGCTCCTGGCTTACCATCAACATCAGTATCACAACCATGCGCACTCGGTTGGCGCGGCTGCTGGAGCCACGGGCGCCACGGCCGGACCTGCGCATGGATGCCGTACGCCAATTGCGCGCCGCGGGAATCGCTACGGGAGTTTTCGCCATGCCGATTCTACCCGGCCTGACGGATCAGGAGGAGGAGCTGGAGGCAGTGGCGCGTAGCGCGCAGAAGGCAGACGCGCAATGGTTCGGCGGCAACGTGCTTTTTCTGATGCCTTCCTCATTAAAGGAGTTTCTGCCGTTCGTCGAGCAGAAATTTCCCAAGCTGCTGCGGCGCTATCAGGAATGGTATGGCCGCGGCGGATATGCGCCGGAGACATATCGTAAGGAGATTGCCGCACGCGTGGGGAATCTGCGGCGCAAGTACGGGCTCGGC
>JBGPZR010000064.1:0-8495 GCA_041493845.1 Terriglobia bacterium
GTTGGGAGAAGTCAAAGAATTTGTCGCCACTGTTGTAGAAAAGACGAAGCTTCGCAAGGGGATGATTTCGATCCTCGCGATTCTATTCGTTTTGCAGATCTATTTTGTTCGTGAATTGCTCGCGGCGGAATTACTTTTTGGTCTCGGGTTTGGTGTATTGCTCGCAGTCGGCGCAATGATCTATCTCGTGGGCGCCCTTGGCGAGCGCGGACTGGCTTTTGCAGAAGTGGGAATCCGCGTGATTTCGGATGCGGCCCGCCGCGGTTACAGCGGCCTGGAAGATTTCAGTAGAAAGCCATTCCGGCATCCACGTTCAGAATCTGCCCAGTAATCGCACTGGCGTGATCGGATACCAAGAGCAGGGCCGCGGGCGCAACCTCATCCGTTGTCTGCGGCCTTCCTTGCAAGATTCCCTTGAGCCACTGCTGAAACAGCTCTTCCTTGTCGCACTGATGGCAATCTCGCAGCACTGCGTATAAACCCTGCAACATTTTGTCTCCGCCACAGGCCCCGGACTCAGCGCATTCACGCGCACGCCTCTGCGGGCCGCTTCAGCAGCACGAGTTTTTCACCTCTTGGCCGCTCCGAACCTCGCACCATAATAGCTGGGCTCGCGCATGGCGGATTCAGGGCACGAGAAGAAATGCAAACACTGAACAAACTGGCGGGAAAGGCGGCGGTTCAGGTAAAATAGGCCGGTTAGCGGAGAGCGATTTGACCCTGACGAATATTCAAGGCACGAACAACGGCGCGAAAACGCTGGTGCGGGTGCGCCCGCGAGGATTTTGCGCCGGCGTGGTGCGCGCGGTTGATATCGTCGAACTGGCGCTGGAGGCTTATGGGCGCCCAGTCTACGTCCATCATGAAATTGTGCACAATCGCTACGTGGTGGACCAATTGCGCCGGCGCGGCGCTATCTTTGTCGAAGCCATCGAAGAAGTGCCGGAGGGCGCCGTCCTGGTTTTCAGCGCTCACGGCGTGCCTCCGCGCGTGCGCCAGGAAGCGCAGGATCGCCAACTGCGCGTGATTGACGCCACCTGCCCGCTCGTCACCAAGGTTCATCTCGAAGCGTTGAAATTTGCGCGCGAGGGCCGCACGCTGATTCTAATCGGGCATCGCGATCACCAGGAAATTGTGGGCACATCCGGCGAAGCGCCGGACCAGACCGTCGTGGTCGGAAGCGTGGAAGAAGTGGACTCGCTCGAGGTGCCGGACCCCAACCGGCTCGCATTTCTCACCCAGACCACGCTCTCGCTTTATGATACCCAGGAAATCGTGACGCGGCTGCGGCAGCGGTTCCCGGCAATCGTCGGCCCTGCTTCGGACGACATTTGCTACGCGACGCAGAACCGGCAGGAAGCGGTCGAAGCCCTTACGCGCGAGGTAGAATTGATCCTGGTGGTGGGCTCGGCGAACAGCTCGAATTCAAATCGTCTTGTCGAAGTTGCCAAGCGCGCCGGCGTGGCATCGCGTCTGATCGAAGACTCGAACGACATTGACGCATCCTGGCTCACCGGAATAACGACACTGGGGCTGACGGCGGGCGCGTCGGCGCCGGAAATTCTGGTCGAGCAAGTGAGCCAGCGGCTTTCCAGCTTTGGGTTTACGAACCATCGCGATCTTGATTTGATTCGTGAAGACGTGCGCTTCACCTTGCCGCCGGAACTCGCAGCGCGGCAGGGCGCCGCACACTGAAGCGCATCAGACCCGGCGGAACAGAATGTATTCCAAGGAGCCCATGCGTGGCGGTGAAAATCGTCCGCCAGCCCAATAAGATTGCGCTGCTGGGCGTGCCCACAAGCGCGGCCGCACTGTCGCTCGGCCATGAAAACGCGCCTGCAGCTCTGCGCACTGCCGGGATTGTTGACCGGCTTCGCACCATCGGCTATGAAGTCGCCGACCTCGGAGACGATCCCCCTCAGCTCTACCAGGCCGACGAAGAAAGCCCGCGCGCCCGGAATCTGCCGAGGATTCTTGCTGCAATCGAAGCTCTGAAACCGCGCGTCGAACAAGCCGTAAAATCCGCAGCGCTGCCGCTGATCCTGGCCGGCGATTGTTCCGTCGCTCTTGCCACTGTTGCGGGTGTTCGCAGGTATTTCCGCAATGTCGGCATGATTTTCATGGACCGCGACGCCGATTTGAATACGCCCGCGACTACGACCTCAGGCTGCGTGGACGGCATGGTGGTTTCACATCTCAGCGGGCGCGGCGCCGCGGAGCTCGTGCGATTCTGGGGTGAACCTCCGCTGGTGCGTGAGCCGGATATGGCGCTCTTTGGGGTGGACCGGCTCGACCCGCCTGAGGAGGAAGTCCTTCGCCACTCGCCGCTGCGCCGGTATCTTGCCCGCGATGTGCAGCGCATGGGAGCAGCAGCCGCAGCGCAAGCGGCCGTTGACCGGATTCACAGCAGCTCCCACGAGTTTGTCCTCCACTTTGATGTGGATGTAATCTCGGATTTTCAGGCGACCAACTATCCCGGCTCGGGAGGCTTGAGCCTGGAGGAAGTTCGCGAGGCCCTGCTGGTATTCGTGCAGCAGAAGCATCTCGCCGCTTTGGAGGTCACCGCCTACAATCCCGCGAAAGATCCGGATGGCACTGCTGCGAAGATTCTCGTAGACCTTCTCGCCGATGTTCTGGAGAAGCGCCTGGACACACTGAAGGCAGCGGCCGCTCCCCCTGCCCAGCCCGAGCGTGCCGCATCCACCGCCGCAGCCAGCCATTCTTCTCCAGCCGCCTCACTGAACGCTTCCTCTGGTTCTTCGCCGCAGCCAGCCGCACCACCCCCGGAAGCTGATGCTGCGACAAACCTGCCGGCGGCGATACCGAGTGAAGCATGGTCCTCCGAATCGCTCGAAAACGCAGCCGGAGAGGAGCACTCCCAGGTAGAAAGCGAAGCGGCAGAAACTCCCGGCGAGCAGGAAGGATCTTAATCCTGGCGCACTCCTGTTTTCCCGGCTGCGATTCCTTGCCATCCAATAAAGAACTCCAATGACCTCCCGGCCCTCTCTGATTATTTTCGATGTTGACGGTGTGCTGGTGGACACGCGCGAGTCATTTCAGCGCACCACGCTTGAGACCGTACGGTTGTTCACGGGACAGCATGTGACTCGCACCGAATTGCACCGCTGGAAGAATCACCCCGGCTTCAACGACGATTGGAAACTTTCGCATGCCTGGGTGCGCGCGCTGGGTGGGAATTTCGAATATGAAGTAGTGAAGAGTAAGTTTGTGGAAATGTACTGGGGAAAAAATGGCAGGGGCAACGTATCCCGGGAGAAGTGGCTGCTGCCGCGCGCCAGCTTGCGGCGTTTGGCGAAAATCGCGGAGCTGGCTATTTTCACCGGCCGCATCCGGCGCGAGCTCGACTACACTCTCGACCGTTGGAAGGTTCGCGAATACTTCCAGCAGATCGTGACCGTCGAGAATGTCGTGCATCCAAAGCCAAACCCCGAAGGCCTCCTCAAGATTCTCGCGGGCCGGGACCGCTCCCGGGCCGTTTATCTCGGAGACAATGTGGATGACGCACGGGCGGCTCGCTTGGCGAGGATTCCATTTGTAGGTGTCCTACCCCGCCAGAGCGAGGAACGGCGCCAGCGTGGTACCCGCCTCAGAAAGCTCGGAGCCAGGACGATCCTCGGTGAAATCAGCGAGTTGGAGAAATGGCTGGGCCGGTGCTAGCCCCCGGCCTGAAGCACCAGCACCTTAGGTCCAGCAGCCCCTAGGACTAACTGGTAGTACCGAAAAGGACACCAGTACCATTGTCCCTCACGTCGATAAACCCCATATTTACATGATGAGACGGGGCCTGAGCCCCAATGTATGGCTATGAACACCAACACGCGAACGGCGGCTGCTCGCGCCTTCGTCCGCAGCCTGAATATCTTGCTCAAGTTCGCGCGCATGTATGACTTCGGGCATCCGCGCACAGCCAAACAATATGAAACCGCCTGGAGTGAGCTGCGCACGGCGCTTGGCGACAATGAAGCCGGTTTGCTGTTGGCTGTCTCCGGCGATCAACTTCTCCTCGACGGGGTCGCTCTCGAATCGGCCGCCGCGGAAAAAAGTTTTGCACGCATGCTTTCGGCTGCCGGCATCGCCAGTATTCACTTTTCACCAAAAGTGGCGCAGGCCAGCTTGGCGCGATTTGTGCGTGGATTTCCCACCGGAACAGGCGCAAAGCCTCAGCAGTTGGTGGAGCAGTTGAAGGCCGCGTTGCAGGGAGATCCCTGGATTCACGTGAATGAAGTTTGCTACGTTCCAGCTGATTCCTCGATCGCGAAATCTTCGGTGGCGGCACATATCACAGCGCGAACGCTGGGCATGGATTCCGCAGCAGCCAACGAGCTATTCAACGATCCAGAAAAGCTTTTGCAGCTCATCGTCGCCGCTGAGGGGACAACAAAAGGACCTGGTGGCGGCGGACCTGGTGGCGGCGGACCTAGTGGCAGCGGGCCGGGCGGTGGAGGCTATGGCCATGGAGGAGATGGCTCCGGCGGCGCGGGTACAGGATTTTATGCGGGTGGCGGAGGCCACGCTGTAGAGGGAGGCGTCAGCCCCGTGAGCGGGTCAGGCTTTTCTGGTGGCGCTGGCACCAGCACTTGGAACATCGTCGGTGGTAGTGGTGGCGGAACGCCCCTCGATCCGAATGCGGGAGGCTTCTGGCTCAATCAGGGCGAAAGTTCTGGATCGGCCTCGGGAGTAGGCGGCCCGGCTGGCTCCGTTGGAGCGACTGGCGTGAGCGGACAAGCTGGACCGAGCGGGCCAGGCGGATTTACGGGCGGGGTGCCGGTTGGGACTGCGCCCAATCTCTCTTCGGGCGGCCCTGGAACTGGTGCCGCAGATGGGTCCGGCACATGGAACATTGTCGGCGGGAGTGGCGGTGGCGCCCCGCTGGACCCCAACGCGGGGGGCTTCTGGTTCAACAAGGGTGAATCCGCAGGACCGGGCGTGACCACACCCGGAGGCATTCCTGTCAGTGGTTCTGCTGGCGGCGGCGCTGGCGCAGGTACTGGCTCAGGCAGCGGCATCGGCACGGGCTCTGGCACCGGCGGCACTCCGAACAAGCGGATCTGGAGAGTCGCGGAAACAGTTGGCAGCGAAGCAGACGCAGGCACTCCCAGCCGCTGGGCCAACGCAACGTCCGGCATTCGCGGCAGCCGTCCGGCACGCTCGGGACCCGGCTCGATGGCAGTCGAAACCGGGTTGATGACACTGCAGGGGGACGAGCTACAAGGAATTCTTCAGGTGCTGGCCCAGATTGCGCGGACGGGCGACTCATCGAAAGACAAGCTGGATCCGAATGCCTTTCAATCGCGGCTCTCCACACTGCCGCGACGCGCGCGATTCACCATCAGCCAGGCGCTATCGGCGCTCGCGGCCCAGGCGCCCTCAGAATCATCGGATCGGCCGACACTGCTGAAGTTGGCCGAGCACATTGCCATACGATTCGCGCTGGAAAGCTATGAGCGCGGCGATGTCGAAGTGAATTCTGTGCGCCAACTGCTCGATGAAATGAACACGGAGCTCGACGGCCTGCGCAAAATCCTCGGCGTGTATGAAGACAAAATGGCGCGCGCGGGCATCGAAGTGAAATCGCACGTGGATTTGCTGGCACAACAATTCTGGACGGAAGTAACCGAAGAAAAGAAAAAGGCTGTGCTCGAATCCGCCGATGCGTGGTGCGTGCCGCCGGCGAAGGTGCGGGAGTACGTCGAAGGCTTGCAGGCTAAGGGAGAAACCGAAGCCGCGGAAAAACTTCTGCGCAACTATGCAAACTGCATCACGAACAAATCAAACGAACCGCGCCGCCAGGCGGCCACCGGACTTGCGGAACTTGCCTCGCTTTATGCCAAGAGCGACGAACGTCTTTTCATCGACGTGATCCGCCAGGTGGGCTTGCAGCTTGCCGAAGAGCGCGATTCGGAGATGCAGAGTCTGGTCGGCGCCGCGTTTGTGCGCCTCTCCCAGGAGGCCACCAACAGGCGCTCTTATCCCGCGGTGCAGCGCGCCGTCGAGCTGATGGATTACGTAGACGGCGAGCGGCCCGGCCTCGGGAAAAATCTCCGTCCGAGAATTGCGATCGAAAATCGCCTGCCGGAATTCATCGAAGAATCGCTCAAGACGGGTGAGGTCCCCGGTGGACTGGCGGATCTGCTGCGCCGGATGCCCCAGCCCGCGTCCGAGCACCTCGCCGCGCGTTTCAGCCGCAGCGGATTCCGCGAAGATTGCCAGCTTCTTGTTTCGATGATGGAGGTGCTCGGGCCAGCGGGCCTTGAACACCTGCGCCAACAGCTTCGCCACGGCCCCACGAATGAGGCCATTGATGCGGTGGGTATGCTCGCCCGGATCGACCTTGAGACGCTCGAGCAGGTGCTGCCGGAGCGGATGAAGGAATGGAAGCGCACGGCGCATGATCGAGTGGTTCGCCAGATTGCATCGAGCGGCGCAGCGGAACGCGGGCGGCTGCTGCTCGAACTTTTCGACTATCTCGACGCGATGATCCGGCCGCTGGCCGTGGATGAAATCGGCATGAGCGGCGAACAATCCGCCGACATGCGCTTGCTGCGCTTGGCCGAAGGAGATCTGCCGAAAGACGGGACGGAGTATCTTCGCCTGAAAGCGATTGAAGCGCTCGGGCGCCTGCGCACCTCAGGCGCTGAATCGGTGCTGCGCAAGGTGGCCGAAGCGCGCAAGACTTTCCGCTGGGCGAATCAGAGTGAATTGAGGCTGGTAGCGGCGCAGGCGATGGAGAAGATTGATCCGGAGTGGGTGCGCAGTTTCATGCCGCGCAGCGGGCTGAGCCTTGCGGAATTTTCGATCGAGCCGCTTGATGCCGACCCGGAATCTTCCGCCATCCGGCAGCGCCGTTATCCGCGTCTGCGGCTGGAGCATTCGTTGCCTGCCACGACTACCAACCTGAAGGAAAACTGCCGCATGGAAATTCCGGAAATGACGCTGGGCGGCGGCATCGCTGTCTGCGAGCAGAGTCTGCATCCCGGCAGCATTGTCGGGCTGCGCCTGAATCCGGCACAAAAGCCCGTGAAAGCGCAGACGATCGTGCGCGACGCCAATACGCAGGCGCGCGCGTTTGAGGTGGTGGACATCGATCTGGAAGAGCGCGCAAAACTGCGCAAATTGCTGGTCCAATTGGGCAATGTACAGAAGCAATCCTCGCCAAAAGAGCGCAGCAAACGCTCCACACGCACGTTTTTGTCGTCCCCAGCGTGATATTTCGCGGCGTACCTCGATAGTTGTTTCTTACCCCTTTAAAAAATTTTTGCTTTCTGAAAATGGTAGTACATTCGGCGGAAGGCAGCACGTTTCCAGAAAATGCCGCTTTTTTCTCCTCCTGCATCTCTAAAACTTCGTCCTTCGAACGGAGTGCACCCAGCCGCAGGGCTGCCGCGAGCAGCGCTCCGAAACAGAGCGCCGAGATCCAAACTGCCTGTGCGAACCCGCCACGCACGCTCAACCATCCGGCGGCGATCAGTGCGGCGGTGATGGAATAACAAAGGAATGAAACTCTGCGAGGCGACCAGCCATGTGCCAGAAGCAAATCGTAGAAATGGCGGCGGTCGCCGGCGAGCGGCGAACCGTGGTTGCGGAGACGGCGCAGCACGGCGAAGGCCGCGTCGAGAAGCGGAACAGCGGCGAAGATGACCGGAAAAAGCGGCAGAGAATTTGCGGAAGCCCCGGCGCGGCAAGAGTCGAGCGCAAGAAAAGCGAGAGAGAATCCAAGAACGGTGCTGCCCGAATCGCCCAGGAAGATTCTTGCCGGCGGAAAATTGAATGCGAGAAATCCGAGAGAGGCGCCGAGCAGGCTCCATGCCCCCACAGCGCCCAGATGGCTCAACACTCCCGCGGGCAGCGCAGCAAAACCGACAGCGATGATGGCTGCAGTGCCGGTGGCGAGGCCGTCGGCGCCATCGAGAAAATTCAGTGCGTTCACGAAGGCAATGACGAAAAGGCAAGTGGCCATCCAACTGAATACGCCGCCCAGCAGAGGAACTCGCCAGCCTTCGTGCCACAGGAGTGTTGCGCTTGCGATTTGAGTGACCAAGCGGACCCAGGGCGAGAGACCGCGAAGATCATCGGCCAAACCTGTGAGCCAGATCAGCGCCAGGGCTATGAACAGCGGCCGCGCAGGAAATTCAGCGAAACATTTGGCGAAGGATAGGGCCAGCCCGAACGCCAGCGCGAGCGAGATGCCGCCCAGGCGCGGGATAGGATGCGAATGGATTTTCAACGGGCCTGGCAGATCGTAGAGACGCAGGCGCATGCAAATGCGCTTGACCAACGGCGTGAAGAGCAAAGCGGCGCTCAACGCGATTGCGCACGCTACCCAGCGCGCATCCATCATCCCACCACCAGGTGAACCAGGCGGCGAATGTGGCGGACGCGGACGCGCCGGACTTTGCGCGCCAGGCCGCGAATGCCCGCCTGGCGGCACGCTGCCTTCACGTCGCGCACGTAAAGGCGCAGCAATCCCTGCGACA
>JBGPZR010000425.1:0-2370 GCA_041493845.1 Terriglobia bacterium
CGAACTCACTTCCGGCGCGCGATTCTCTACGCGCACCACTGATCTCGGCCCCGGCGGCTGCTTTGTGGACACCACCAATCCATTCCCTGTGGGGTCGAAGCTCCTGTTGAACCTGCACAAAGCGAAATCCAGTTTTGAAACTGCCGGCACGGTGGTCTACTCGCAGATTGGCCTCGGAATGGGCGTCGCATTCGACGAATTGGACGCTGCCCAGCGGTCGGCGCTGGCAAACTGGCTGACGGAAGTCACCGGCGAGCGCGTCGTGGTGCAAGAATCCGCACAAGTCCCGAAGAGAGCCTCCGATTTCCAGCGCCGCGCTGAGTCACCGGCCCTCGTCAGGCTGGTGCGATTGATGATTGGCAAAGGCATTCTCACGGAAGCAGAAGGCGCCTCCGTGTTGTATGACCCCGTTCTGTAATAAGCCGCCGCGATCTGTTAGCTGCCCGAGCTCGCCTGCAAGGGCTCGATTACTTGTCTTGGGAGAGTTGGCCAGGCAATGAAAAAGAAGCGACTTGGAGAGGTGCTCCGCGAGCGCGGCCAGGTCTCTCCCGCCGACCTCAACAAGGCCATCGAGGATCAGCAAGGAAAACTCGTCCATCTGGGCGAATTGATGCTCGAACGCGGCGTCGTTTCGAAGGCGGATCTTGTCTCTGCCCTCACCGAAATCACCCACATTCCCTTCGTCGACTGCGAAAATATCGAGATTGATCCTGACGTTCTGAAACTTCTCTCGCACTCGATCGCCCGGCGGTGCTGCGTTATTCCCCTCGCTTGCCAGGGAACCAAGCTGGTCACCGTGATGGCCGAGCCGCAAAATCTGCACATCATTGACGAACTGCGCTTCATGTCCGGCATGGACATCGTCCCGCGCTTTTCTTTCCGCACGGGCATAGAAGCCGCAGTCGAGAAGTGGTACGGCGCCGTCGAAGAGGCTGAAGCCGCCGTCGCCGAAGCCATCGCGCCTGCAAACGAAGACCCCGGAATGGAGTTCATCTCCTCCAGCTCGCTCCAGCGCAATATCGAAGCGATGCAGGAGATGCAAGCTGAGCTGCTCCACAAGAGCACTCCTGCCGTGCGACTGGTGGCTTCCACGATTGCAGCCGCCGCCGGAAAACAAGCCAGCGATATCCACATCGAGCCGCAGGCCGCCGACACTGTCATCCGCCTGCGCGTGGACGGCATGCTGCGCGATCACCAGCGCATCCCTCGCTCGCTTCAGAACTCCGTGGTCTCACGCATCAAGATTCTCGCGGACATGGATATCGCCGAGCGGCGCGCCCCGCAGGACGGGCGCTTCCTGGTGAAAATTTCGGGCAAGAAGATTGATTTGCGCGTCTCGACGCTGCCCACGCAGTACGGCGAAAAAGTGGTCATGCGGCTTCTGGAGGCCGATGCGCCGCTGCAGAACTACGCCGCGCTGGGCCTGGCGCCCGAGATCGCCGAAGGGCTGACGCGTATTCTCAGCCAGCCCCAGGGCATGCTGCTCGTCACCGGCCCCACCGGCTCCGGCAAGAGCACCACCCTCTATTCATCGCTGCACATGGTTCGTAAGCCCACGGTGAACATCATCACCGTCGAAGATCCGGTCGAGTACGCCGTGCCGGGCCTCAATCAGGTGCAGGTGAATACCAAGGCAGGCCTGACGTTTGCCACTTGCCTGCGCTCGATTTTGCGCCAGGATCCCAACGTCATCATGATCGGTGAAATCCGCGACCGCGAAACCGCCGAGATCGCCATCAAGGCCGCGCAGACCGGACACCTGGTCCTTTCCACGCTGCACACCAACGACGCGGTTTCTGCCGTCACGCGCCTGCTGGACCTCGGCGTCCCTGGATTTCAAATCATCACTTCCGTGAGTGGCATCATCGCGCAGCGCCTGGTCCGCCGCCTGTGCGCCTGTCACGACGAAGTCCCCATGAGCCCCGAGTACGCTTCCCGGCTCCTGCAAGCCGGAATTCAAGATCCGCCGCGCACGCAGCATCTTCCCAACGGCTGCGATGCCTGCGATCTCACCGGTTACAAAGGCCGCATTGGAATCTACGAAATGCTGGTCATCGACGACGCCATTCGCGGAGCGGTTCGCTCGGGTGGCCGCAACGATGAAATCCGCAGCCTGGCGCGCAACAACGGCATGAAACTCATGCAGGAGTACGCGCTAGATCGCGTCCGCCAGGGACTCACCACGCTCGACGAAGTCCAGCGCGTTGTCCCCTTTGAACAAATTAAAGCTTCCTACTGCGACGCATGCCATCACGAGCTTTCTCCGTCCTTCGTCTATTGCCCCTATTGCGGCGAGAAGAAAAGCGGTGCGGAGCCTTCACGGTCCGCCCGCCACTCGCTGGTCGGCCAAGGAGCCCACGAAGAATGAGC
>JBGPZR010000458.1:0-2059 GCA_041493845.1 Terriglobia bacterium
AGCCGAATTTCAATTCGTCGTCGCGGATGGAATGGCCGCCCACGACCGTGCAATTCGCTTCCGTCATTTTCGCCAGGCCGCCACGCAGAATCTGCTCCAGAATTTCCGGCGAACTGGATACGGGAAAGGCAACGATGGTGAGGGCGGAAACCGGACGGCCACCCATGGCGTACACGTCGCTGAGGGCATTGGTTGCAGCCACCTGGCCGAAGAGCGCGGGGTCGTCCACGATCGGCGTGAAGAAATCCACAGTCTGAACGATTGCCAGATCTTCTCGGAGGCGATAGACAGCCGCGTCGTCGCTGGTTTCGAAGCCGACAATCAGATTTGGATCTGTTTGCGGAGGCAGGCGCTTCAGCACTGCATCGAGCACGCTGGGACTGAGTTTCGCAGCGCAGCCTGCCGCTTTCGCCGTGGTCGTTAAACGCACTGCCGTCTCTGCCAAGAGCATATCCTCCTGAAACCCGATGAGATGATTATAACGCCGCAACGGCTCCGGGCCGTGGCAATCAAGAGGATCCTAGGGGCAAGCGGTTGGGCTTGAAGGCCAATCGTCTACGCGCGCGACCGTCTGTGTCTTGTAGTTACTATTACCCCCTTTGCATAGCCGCACGAGTTTGCGCATGGCCTTTCGCGGCTCGCACTTACAATCGAAGATAGAGCCTGGGACAATTTCCCGCTGTCGCGCGACTCAGAGGGGGATCTCTTTCTCCAGAGCTTCGATGACGGGCAGGACGCGCGGAGAGCGTTGCGATGATCATCCCGATAGCACATGAGGATCAGCGGGGCCGCCGGTGGCCCTATGTGACCATCGCGATCATCGCGCTGAACGTAGTCGTCTTCCTTTTCACTCATACTCAGATGGAGGCGGAGCAGCATCAAGCCGCCGAACTGCAATTCCACATTCTGGCGCTCAGCGCTCACTATCCGGACCTTCAGTTGCCGCCCGAGGCGACCGACATGGTCGAAGCGTTCAAGCGCGAACACGCAAGATTGTACGGAACGCTCGAGGCACCGAACCGCAGGCCGCTCGATACCTGGGATGCGCAACTTCTCTCCGGCATCTGGACAGATACGGACTTGCACGCGCAGATGGCTTCGCTCACAACGCAGCTCGACCAGATTCATCACGATTCCCTCGCCTGGAACTACGCGTTCCATCCCTATCATCCGACGGCCATCAGTTACATTTCAGCGAATTTCCTGCACGGAGGATGGCTGCACCTGATCTTCAATATGTGGTTCCTGTGGCTGGCGGGAACGGTGCTCGAGGACGCCTGGGGCCGCGTGGTCTATCCGATTTTTTACCTGGTGTGCGGGATGCTCGCGCTGGCGTTTCATGCCGGCGTCTTCCGCGGCAGTTTCATGCCGGTGGTTGGCGCCTCGGGAGCCATTGCAGGGTTGATGGGCGGATTTCTGGCAAGATTCCCGAAAACAAAAATCAAGCTGGCTTGGCTGTTCCTGTTCCGCATCTACAAATTTTCTGTGCCGGCCTACGTTCTTCTCCCTTTGTGGCTGGTGATTCAGGTCTTTTGGGGCGCGATGTCCGGAGCGGAGGGTGGCGTGGCTTACTGGGCGCACGTCGGCGGTTTCGCATTCGGCGCGCTCGGTGCCGTACTGCTGCGCGCCAGCGGGATCGAACGAACCTTGGATCAAGCGATTGAAGCAAAGGTCACCTGGACGGCCGACGCACCTCTCGTGCGCGCCACCGAACTGCTTGGCGAAAACCAGGCGGAGGCAGCCGTGGCCACGCTGCAACAACATGTGAAGGACAAGCCGGATTCGATTGATGGGCACATGATGCTGCTGAAGGCCCAGGAGCGGCAATCGGACACCGCGGGGCAGAAGGAAACTCTCGCCAACCTGTGCCGCCTGTCCTTGAGCGAAGGAGATCCGGACACGGCGTGGAATTATTACGAGCATTACACGACGCTGGGTGGGGATAAATTGCCGAGGGGTGTGTGGCTGGAATTGTGCCGCTACCTTGAGCGCAACCAGAACTGGGACCGCGCCGTGACCGAATACGAGCGGTTCGCCGAAAAGAACTCGACCGAGCGCG
>JBGPZR010000424.1:0-2377 GCA_041493845.1 Terriglobia bacterium
CCCCCCATCCTGCTTCGACGAATTGACTCGCAAGCCGCAGCGTGGCGCTCCGCTCGCCAAGTCCTCCACGGGGTCTTGCCGGATTGTACGCACCGGTCGGCAATGCGCGTGACCGCTGGAGCCAAAACACGTTAAGCTCGATTGCTCAAGGCACGGGGAGCAAATTCGATGCAAATAACCAGAGGGCCGCGCGGAGTGGACGTGCTTGGGACGCTGGCAACGGCGGCGCCGAAGCCGGAAGAGTTTCAGTTCGTAAAATTCTGCGTGGACGGCGAGGTAGTCCGCCTGACCCTCGACCGCCCCGAACACAACCTGCTGAACGAGCGCATGCTCGTGGAAGTGGCCGCGGGGATCAGCGCGGTGGGCGAACAGAGCGGTGTAAAACTCATCATTCTGGATTCAGCGGCGAAAGCGTTTTGCGGCGGCATCGAGGTGGGCGAGTACACGCAGCGCCGCGTGTTTCAGTTGCTCGACGCGTTTCATGTGGCGTTTTCCGCGATGCTGGATACGTCGAAGCCGCTGCTGGTGGTGGTCAATGGGGCGGCGTACGGCGGAGGCGCGGAACTGGCAGCGCTGGGCGACCTGGTGATTGCGACGCCGAAGGCGCGTTTTGCGCAGCCGGAAATCAAGCTGGGAATTTTCCCCCCGCTCGCGGCCGCAATTTTGCCTTATATCCTCGGGCCGAAACTCGCCCTCGAGCAAGTGCTGACGGGCGAAACGATGACGGCAGAGCGGGCGCACGAACTGGGGCTCGTCAACTGGGTGGTGCCTGAAAATGAATTGCAGAAAAAAGTGGACGAGATCGTCGCCAAGGTGACCGCGCAATCGGGGCCGGTGCTGACGATGGCGAAGAAGGCCATCATCGGGAGCATGGGGTTGCCTTTGCGCGAAGGCGTGCGCAATTCGATGAAAGTTTTCTTGAACGAACTCGCCGACCTCGAAGATTCGCAGGAAGGCTTGCGCGCGCTGGTGGAAAAGCGCGCGCCGAAGTGGAAGAACCGCTAAAAAGCCTACGCGGTGATCTTACGTCGGGCGAATCCCACCAAGCCGAGAAGACCGGTGCCCAGGAGAGCCAGGGTACCTGGTTCAGGCACAACCTGAAGGGCTGCGCTATTTGGTGTAGCCCAGATGGTGCTATCGCCGGGAACCTGAAGAAAATCTAAAATGAAAGTCCCCAAGGGCAGACCAGTAGCCGTAAACAAAGGGCCACTCTGGTCCTTCGCAACCGTTTGGGTGCCAAGATTGAGTTCATAAACAAAGAATGCAGAAGCACCGCCATCCAAGCCCGAATAGTTGGTGAATGGATTGTTCGGCTGCGCACTGATTCCCAGAAAGCCATCCAGAAATCCTGAGGTCCACTGGGTTCCTAGCAGAGTAGCGCTTCCGGCGCCCAAATTGATGGAACTGCCCAGGTTACTGAGAGATAGCACCACAAGGGTGTCATTGCCGGTCGTGGGGCCCGGATCAGCCAGGAAACCAAATGTAAAGGTATTTGCCGCAACCGCGGTGATGGTGCCATTGTCGCTGCAGGTCACGTCCACGCAGAAGCCGTGTAGGGTATCGGCTTGCACGGGCGTGCTGGCCAGCGCCAAAGCCGCCACGAAAATTGAAGTAAGGATTAACCTTCTATACATTCTGCTCTCCCGGAATGATCCCGTCAAGGCTACGTATAGGACTACCCGATGAGAATATGGGCACTCTCAATGCCAATCGAGTAGATCGAGCAGGTTTAGAGGGGGGTACGAGAATATTCTTTATTTTCAATTACTTACACATTATAGACGCCTTTTTTTCAAGACCCTCTCGATTGTTGGCTAAGAGCATTTTAGGAAAGCCTTTTCACAGAACAAGCCAACAGACTCCTCTTATGGGAGTTGGCAGAGGAGGCCATTGCATCGGAAAGAACCCTGTCCGCGTCCGAGTGACCGGGGGCGGCATTCCATATATGGAACTGGGCGCGGGCAATGATTTGACTCCGAGACATGCGCAGCATACACTCGCGGTGAACAATTCAACTGGCACGGGCAGATTGGAAGGCCGTGAAAATCGGCCACGGTCCCGCCACTGTGATCGGCTGGCGCCGCGAAGGCAGCGGCAACGAGCCGAAAGTCAGGAACGTCCCCGTGCCGGTAGAAGCTGACACTCTTCGCGAGAGAGGGTGTGGCCACGAGCCTCGCTCCATTCGCGAGGCTTTTTTGTTGCCCATTTTCGGAGGGGCGATTGCGATTGCGTCGAGGATGGATCCGGCGGATTCCTGCTGCGGCCGGCGTTGGCGCGCTCTTGCTCTGTGGGGCACAAATCCATGGGCAGAATTTGGCGAAAAACCCAACGGGGAAAATTGTCACGGATGAGACTGGGCGGCGCGTGATGGTTCCGG
>JBGPZR010000150.1:0-5768 GCA_041493845.1 Terriglobia bacterium
CAAGGCGCTCGAGCGCACCCTTGCGAAACTTGAGGGCGGAAAGGCCGCCTTTGTTTTCACTTCGGGAATGGCCGGTATCGATTCAGTCTTCCGCCTGCTTCGCCCCGGTGACCACGCCATCCTCTCCCAGGCCGTTTACGGCGGGGTTTTTCGCCTCACCACCAAGCTCCTCGTGGATTTCGGCCTCGAGTTCAGTTACGTGGACACCTCCTGCCTCGACAAAGTGAAGGCAGCCATCAAGAAGAATACGCGCATGATTTACGTGGAGACCCCCACGAACCCCACGATGATCGTCACCGACATCGCCGCCGTTTCCAAACTCTCCCGCGAGCGGAATCTGACACTTGTAGTGGACAATACTTTCCTCAGTCCCTATCTGCAACAGCCCATCGCGCTCGGCGCCGATATCGTGGTCCATTCCATGACTAAATACCTGAACGGCCATAGCGATTGCACCGGCGGTGCGGTCGTGCTCACACGTCCCGAGGATGCCGAGAAAATTTATTTCATCCAGCGCTCCGCGGGCGCAGGCCTCGCACCCATGGACTGCTTCCTGGTCTCCCGAGGCATCAAGACCCTGGCCGTACGCATGGACCGCCACAATTCAAACGGGATGGTTGTAGCGAAGTTCCTTGAAGCAAATTCCAAAGTGAAACGCGTGATCTATCCCGGACTTAAGTCCCACGCGCAGCATGAAATCGCCAAGCGCCAGCAGCGCGGCTTCGGCGCCATGATTTCGTTCGATCTTGGCTCGCTCGACGCCGCCCGTAAGCTACTGAACCACGTGCGCCTTTGCTCCCTTGCGGAGAGTCTCGGCGGCGTCGAAACCCTGATTTCGCATCCCGCCCTCATGACCCACGCCTCCGTCCCCGTCGAGCTGCAGCAGCAAATCGGAATCACTCAAGGCCTCGTGCGCCTCTCCGTGGGGATCGAAGACGTGGAAGACATCATTGCCGACCTCGATCAAGCCCTCGCGCGCGTTTGAGTGGGTGTATTTTCCCCACGAAGGTAGCCTATCAAGTTGTTGGTGCCAGCTCAGTTTCCGGCTAATGCGTTAATCGGGAGTTAGGCAACTTGGAAGCTCGTCCCGTGGGTTCGGAGCAGCGTCTGAGAAACGCCGGCTGAAGCCGAAATTGCTTATAATCATCCAGTCAAAGCCATCCATCCCGTGTGTTACCGTGTCCGAGAGGGCGCAAACAAAATAACGTGGCCATCAAAACAATCATCGAGCCGTTCCGCATCAAGAGCATCGAGCCGATTCGCGGCACCACGCGCGAAGAGCGTCAGAAATTCATTGAAGCCGCTGGCTATAACCTCTTCCTGGTGCCTTCGGAAGCCATTCTGATTGATTTGCTCACCGATTCGGGAACATCCGCGATGTCCACGGAACAGTGGGCCGTGATGATGCGCGGTGATGAGTCCTACGCCGGCTCGCCCAGCTTTACGCGATTCCGCGATTCGGTGCAGGGCATCTTCGGATTCCGCCATGTCATCCCCACACACCAAGGCCGCGCCGCAGAACGTATCCTTTTCAATGTCATGTGCAAGAAGGGCCAAATCGTTCCGAACAACACCCATTTCGACACCACGCGAGCGAACTGCGAATATGCCGGCGGTGTCGCCATAGACCTGCCCATCCCGGAGGCAAAAGAGCCCGCTTACGTGCATCCATTCAAAGGAAACATGGACACAGCGCAACTCACGGAAGTAATCCAGCGCGAAGGCGCCGAGAAAATTCCACTGGTGATGCTTACGGTCACCAACAATTCCGGCGGCGGCCAGCCGGTCTCGATGGAAAACATTCGCGAGGTGAAGGCGATCTGCAAGAAGCACGGAATTCCGCTCTACATCGACGCGTGCCGCTTCGCGGAAAATGCCTACTTCATCAAGCTTCGTGAGCCAGGCTACGCCGAAAAAGCTCCACGCGAAATTGCGCGCGAAATGTTTTCCTATGCGGATGGCTGCACGATGTCGGCAAAAAAAGATGGCATGGCCAATATCGGCGGATTTCTCTGCACCAATGACGACACCCTGGCGCAGCAGGAAAAAGACCTGCTCATTCTAACCGAGGGGTTTCCCACCTATGGCGGCCTGGCTGGACGCGACCTGGAAGCAATCGCCGTCGGCCTCAATGAAGCCCTCGAAGAGGAGTATCTGAGATACCGGATCGCTTCCATCGCTTTCCTCGGCAATCACATTGCCAACGAAGGCGTGCCCATCGTCCAGCCGCCGGGTGGCCACGCCATTTATCTGGACGCCCGGGCCTTTTTGCCGCATGTTCCGTCGTCCCAGCTTCCGGGCGTTGCGCTGGCGAATGAGCTGTACCTTGAAGGCGGCATTCGATCGGTCGAGATCGGAACGCTGATGTTCGGCGAGCATGCTCAAATGGATTTAGTGCGGCTGGCAATTCCGCGGCGGGTGTACACGCAGAGCCATATCGAGTACGTCGTGGAAGTCATTCTCGATGTCTGGCGCAAGCGCCAGCAGTTGCGCGGCTACGAAATAGTGTATCAGGCGAAGTTCCTGCGGCACTTCACGGCCCGGCTGAAACCCTGCGCGGCTCTCCAAAGAGCCTCGGGAACCGAATGCCAGCGGCTCCCAGAATCTAACAGGAGGAATGACTGATGGGAACTACCCCTTATCACCAGCCCCGCGCCGGCGAAGTCCCGTTATGCGAAGTTTCGGTGGGGCTGACCATTTTCACTGGATTTTCACTTGGCTGTGTAGCCGGATTACCGGACCACTGAGCCGAAAAGCTTCCCTTTCGACACCGCGCCCACAGATCACAGGTCAGACCACTCTGGACCCGAAGCAGATCCGAGCTAATATGAAACAGATGCATTCGGCCTGCCGTCCGGCCGAGGAACGCAAGATGGAGCGAGAAAAGTTCGTCAAACTGGTGGAGGAGGCGCTGGGCACACTGCCTAAGAGGTTTCGCAAGCGAATTCACAACGTCGCAGTTCTAGTCGAGGACGTGCCTCCCGAGCAGCTGCCACGCAGAGGCTCGCGAAATGCAGGGATCATAGATTCGGACGGTGCTGAGAATTTCGTGCTCGGTGTCTTCGAAGGTGTACCAACAACTAAGAAAAGCGTGTTTGACTTACCTGCGGGTCCCGACCGCATCGTGCTCTATCAGAAGAACATCGAGGCCGTCTGCTGCAACGAAGACGAAATCCGAAAGGAAATCCGCCTGACGGTACTCCACGAACTAGGCCACTATTTCGGGATGACCGAAGCTCAACTGGAAGATGTCTAAGCCGCGCACCTGGTCAATTACTGGGGGAAGCGCATGGTTCCGACACAGGGAGTCACTTGTCAGGGTAAGCGCGTTTATCAGGTTCCTGTAATAATCACGTCTGCGCCGAGGGAACGTGCTCGACTAGTTTCAGCAGCGAAAATCGAATTTACATCCGTAGAAGTCTCAGCAATCCCATTATTGGGGCTTAGTTGCGACCGATCAATCGCTTTGATCTTCGGCAGATCCTTTTGAATAGTCATCGACACTTGGTCGGCCAACCATTTTCCAACCGGGTGCAACTGTTCGTTTGGCCCCCTAAAATCGAAAACTATCACCTTCCTTGCGTTCGCCGTCTTAAGTGGTTGCGCAATGCTTTCAACTAGTTCGGTTATTGCAGAAACGGTCGCTTGGTGTGTGCCCTGTACCTTAGCGTCAATTCCAAATCCAATTGATATAAATAGGACGGTGCTCAGGGGCACAAGAAGAGTACTGAACCAATGCCTTCTATGTCGGATCAAGGTATCAACTCCAATTCTGCGTACGTAATAGACGTCTCCATTGAAGTGCCAACGACATTATGCAACAGGTCAACAAGAGTTGGGATTGCCCTCAGTGCCTGGTTATTCGGATTACCGAACAAGTTCCTCCTAGTACCTCACATCCCCGGTAACCGCGTTCATCACAGGAACCCGTCCTAAGCGAAACGAAGTTGGTGGTTACCGAGCTATCTGTCGCGCCCACTTAAAGATGCTTCCCTGAACTAATTCCCGGCCCACTATCCTCTTCCCAAGTAGTTTGCGATCACGTTAGCGCAGGCTTCGACAAACTCCTGTTCCGACTTGGTGAACGTGTCAGCAAAATAGCTTTCGATATCGAGCTCAGCCGCAAGCTTCTTGTTCACGTAAACGGGCACAACGATTTCAGACTTCACCAAAGACGATCCTGCAAGATAGCGCGGATCTGTGGAGACATCCTGCACGACTACTACCTGACCGCTTGTGGCCGCTGCACCGCAGAGTCCAGTGTGGAGGGGAATGCGAGCGTTGGGTGTAAAGCTGCCGGCGAAAGGCCCGACGATCAGGTAGCCGGGGTCCGCGGGATCGACTAGATAAAAGCCTACCCAGTTGTAGCGCGCCATCTTCTCGTGAAGGCGCTCGGCGATCCGCTCCATGACGGACCGGGCCGTAGGAGCAGTCTGGGCATAGTTTTGAAGTTCAGGGAGAAGCTCTTTATGCACTAGCGTCATGTTTTTGACCTCGTGCTGAGAGTTAGGAAACTTTGGTGCCGCTAAACATTTGCCTCCGTACGCCCATCAGTTTACACCACCGACGAGAGGTGCGTGCCGGCGCCTCCTTACTCGAAGGAGCCAAATGCTGCGAACATTGGTGGGCATGTGATTGCTCAGGCCGTCGTTACGGCCGAACGGAAAATCGAGAATATCCGTATCGTGAAGTCGCCCAGGATGGGTCTGGATGAGTCCGCGCGGGAAGCACTAAAAGAGGGGAAGTGCAAGCCGGACATGCTCGAGGGGGAACCGTAGCGGGGAACATTCCCATCGAGTTCAATCTTCGTTCGCGTTGAGGAAGGAGCAATCCGACGTAACGCGTCCTAGTGTTCGGTAAATCAAATAATCGGAAATGGATGACCCACTACCGGTTGCCGCCGCGACTTGCTCTCTCGAAAACTCTGTAATAACTTTGGAGCCGCTTCCGCAACTGATGTTGAGCGTTGGCGCAATGTACCCAGCCGATTTCATGAACATTGGATGAGCAGGCTGGCTTCAATCCAAAGCAAGTCGGAGAATCCGTGCAACCGATTATAGATATTCATGTTCACATCATGCCCTACCACATGGTGAAGCCCTCTGCGCTGGCATTGATCAAGCACGGGCGCAAGGACTACGCCGATGTCGAGCGTTATTCCGCCGATCCCAAAGCCTTTCTCGGACTGCTCGACAGTCTCGGCATCGAGCGCGCCGGGCTGATTAATTACGTTGCTCCACAAATTATCGGATTCACCCCGGAGGTGAACGATTGGAGCGCGAAGTATTGCAAAGCCGCGCCGGATCGCCTGATTGCCTTTGGCGGCGTTCTTCCCGGCACGGTTCCCGATCCCGGCGCCGAAGTGGATCGCATCGCCAAGCTCGGAATTCGCGCCATCAAAATGCATCCCTCGCATCAGGTGCTCTCGCCGAACGACTACATGGACGGCAACCGCGGCCTGGCCGCCATCTACGAACGCGCTCAGGCCAACGGATTGCCGGTGATGGTCCACACGGGAACTTCGATTTTCCCCGGCGCTAGAAATCTGCACGCGCAACCGATGCTCTGTGACGATGTGAGCATCGATTATCCCGATCTCGTGGTCATTCTCGCCCACGGCGGAAGACCGCTGTGGATGAATGAAGCCTTCTTCCTCGTTCGCCGCCACAAAAACATGTACATGGACATCTCCGGCATCCCTCCGCAGAAACTCATGGAGTACTTTCCGCGAATCGAAGACATCGCGGATAAAGTATTGTGGGGCACGG
>JBGPZR010000063.1:0-8752 GCA_041493845.1 Terriglobia bacterium
GAACCAGGAGCGCGGAGCATCGGAGTATCACGGGAGCGGCGGCCCCGTGAATGTCTCGGACTTGCGCTACGTGAATCCGCTGACGCGGGCGTTCCTTGCCGCCGCCGAAGAAATCGGGATCCCTGCGAATCCAGATTTTAATGGCGCAGCGCAGGACGGCGCGGGGCTGAACCAGGTGACGCAGAAAAATGGCCGGCGTCATAGCGCTGCGGATGCATACCTGAGACCGGCCCTGGGACGGCCTAACTTGCATGTGGTGACGCGCGCGCACGCGACCCGCGTGTTGTTCGAGAGGAATCGCGCCACGGGCGTTGCGTATGTGCGCGACGGCGTTGCGAGCGAAGCGCGCGCGGCCGGCGAAGTGATTCTCGCCGCCGGAACGATCCACTCCGCGCAGCTCCTTCTGCTTACAGGGATCGGCCCGGCGGATGAGTTGAAGCGCGCCGGCGTCCACCCGCTGCACGATCTTCCCGGTGTGGGGAAAAATCTGCAGGATCATCCCATGGTCTCGGTGGGATATCTGTGCAAGCAGCCGGTAAGCCTTGCGAGCGCGGAGACGCTCTCAAATTTTTTGCGCTATCTCCTGTTCAAGCGGGGGCCGCTGGTTTCGAACGTGGCCGAAGCCGGGATTTTCTGGCGCACGCGCGATGGATTGCAGGTGCCGGATATGCAGCTTCTTTTCGGCCCGGCGTACTACCGGAATCATGGCCTCGAAAAACGCACCGAGCACGCCTTCGGTTTCGGGCCGACGCTCATCACGCCGGAAAGCCGCGGCAGCGTCACGCTGCGGTCAGCGGACCCCTTTCAAGCTGCGGCGATTCGTGCAAATTATCTTTCCCAGGACGCAGAGATGCGCGTGATGATCCACGGAGTCCGCTTGTCGCGAGCGCTCGCACACACGGAAGCGTTTGAGCCATTTCGCGGCGAGGAGTTGCATCCCGGTGCGCGCGCCACCACGGATGAGGATATCGCCGCGTTTCTGCGAGCCGAGGCTCAGACGCTCTATCACCCCGTCGGGACATGCAAGATGGGCAGCGATCCCATGGCTGTGGTGGACGCGCGCCTGCGAGTTCATGGCCTCGATGCGCTGCGCGTGGTGGACGCTTCGGTGATGCCGCGCGTTATTGCCGGAAATACAAATGCGCCAACGATCATGATCGCGGAGAAAGGCGCGGACATGATCCGTGAGCATGCCTAGTCACATGGGACTTCCGCGCTTCTTCCCAACCGTGCTCCCGACAATTTCTGCTATTCTTTTTGCCGTGCGAAAACTTCTCTTAGTTGGAATGATTCTGCTGGCGGCCCGCGCATCGGTGGTGATCGCTCGTGGCGCGCGCGAAGCGAGTCCGCGGACGCCAGTACTGCAGCAGCAAGCCACGCCGCAACAAGGCAGATCGCAGGAGCCTCTGAATCAGCAACCACCGCCTGCGCAAGTCGTCCCTCCCTCTGCAACCCGCTCGGGGCCCATCGTCATCCTGAACCCGGCGCACGGAGCAGCGGACACGGGTGCGCGCGGTCCAAGCGGAGCCGTGGAAAAAGATATAGTGCTGTTGTTCGCGCGAATCGTCCGCGTGGAACTCGAGCGCCAGGGGTTTCGCGTGGTGATGACGCGTAACGACGATTCAAATCCTTCGTACGACGATCGCGCTGCCGTCGCCAATGCGCATCGCGACGCCCTGTTTATCAGCATTCATCTGGGTTCGACTGGAACCGTTGGGACCATGCGCACCTACTACTATCAGTTCCCGAGCCCGCCGCCATCGGCTGCCGGAGCAAACCTGGCGCAGCAGCCTGCGCCAAATTCAGGCGGGCTTGTGGCGTGGGAGGAAGCGCAGCGGCCATATGCGGAGATGAGCCGCAATTTTGCGGATGTTCTTGAAGGCGATCTGGCGCAGCATTTCAGCGGGTCGCCGGCTGCGTCCTCGGGAGTTGCGGTGCGCGAATTGCGGTCGGTGGCCGCGCCAGCAGTGGCGGTGGAAATTTCGAGTGTGGCTGTCAGCGACCCCAATTTGCTGACCGCATTGGCCCAGCCACTGGCCACTTCGATTCTGCGGAGTATTCAAGCGTACCGCCCTGCAGGCTCGATGGGGGCGAAATAATGCCGCGGAATCTAAGAATTGTAATTGGAATTTTGAGCGTCGCCGTACTCATCGGCCTGGTCAGCCTGCACGGGCTGCACAACCGCATCCAGAAGATGACAGAAAATCAGACTTCCGAGGGGCAGGCCCGGCGCGAACTCCTGGAACCGGCGATCTCGACCCCGACAGACGTGAAAGTGAAAGCGAAGATTTTCTGGGCCGCTGGTGCGGACCGATGCGCGCCCGTCGAATTGGAATTGTCGCTTTCGGCGGATCCTGCACAGCGTTCGAGACAGGTGCTGCACGCGCTGATCGCGGATCCGCCCGCGCCGGAACAGCGCACCATTCCGGCGGACACAATCCTGCTGGGCTTCTATGTATTGCCGGACGGCACGGCCATCGCCGATTTCTCGGATGCGCTGGCGTCGGAATACCCTTCGGGAATCATGAGCGAAGAGCTGGCAGTGGATTCCATTGCGCGAACGCTCGAAAACAATGTGCCCGTCCTCCGTCGGCTCAAGATTCTGGTTCACGGGCAAGAAGTGGAGACGCTTGCAGGTCACCTGGATCTCACCGGCTTCTTTGATTTGAATCCGCCGGGCCAGCAGCCGGCATCATCTTCTGCGGCGAACCCTGCTACTCCGATGGAAGCGGTGCCGGCACCTTCGCCGTTGGCTGCGACGTCTCCTGCGCCAGCTCCTGCAGTGGCTCCGCGGTAAAACAATGCGGCGCCTGATTCGAAGTGCGGAGCCCGCGCCTTCTGTTGACACTTCTCATCGCAGTCGTCAAACTGTGAGTCAGAAATCTCTACGACATTCGGAAACCCAACCGTGGAGGGAGGTTGTTCTTGCGAGCTGATGGACGTGCCGCCGACGAATTGCGGCCAGTAAAAATCACTTCGGACTTCATTCCCAACGCCGAAGGCAGCGTGCTGATTGAGGCGGGGCAGACGCGCGTGATCGTCACGGCGACCGTGGAAGACGGAGTGCCATCGTTTCTGAAGGGCAAGGGCAAAGGCTGGGTGACCGGCGAGTACGGAATGCTGCCGCGATCGACGGAAGAGCGGACGCCGCGCGAATCGTCCCGGGGACGCCAATCAGGGCGGACTCTCGAAATCCAGCGGATGATCGGGCGAACGCTGCGCGCCGTCACGGATTTGAAATCGCTTGGCGAGCGGACGGTATGGCTCGATTGCGATGTGATCCAGGCAGATGGCGGCACGCGCACTGCTTCCGTGACCGGCGCGTTCGTGGCGCTGGCGCTCGCGCTGGAGCGAATGGTTGCGGCGGGGATGCTCCGCAGCGTCCCATTGTTTGACTCCGTCGCGGCAACCAGCGTCGGAATTGTGGACGACCAACTATTGCTCGACCTCGCCTACGAGGAAGATTCCCGCGCCCAGGTGGACATGAATGTGGTGATGACGGGCGGAGGACGCTTCGTGGAAGTACAGGCCAGCGCCGAGGGGCGCCCATACACGGAGCGCGAATTGCAACAGCTCATTGCGCTTGCGACCGGGGGAATTCGCCGGCTCGTCGAGGCGCAGCAGGAATTGCTGCACATGAGTTTCAGCGCCCGCGCCCGCTGAGGCCACACAGGGCATGCCCGAGCCGATTCGAGTCTTTCTTGCGACATCGAATCCCGGCAAGGTGCGCGAGTATTCCGTGCTCGCCCGGGAATTCGCGGTTGAGCTCGCCGTGCTCCCAAATTTTTGCGAAATCCCTGCGTTCGAAGAATCGGCGCCGACCTTTGCGGAAAATGCAGCGGCGAAAGCGCTGTATTACAGCAGACATTCTTCCGGAATCGTCCTCGCCGATGATTCGGGCCTGGTGGTGCCGGCACTGGGCGGGGCGCCGGGAATTCACTCCGCGCGTTACGCCGGACCGAACGCAACCGATGCGGATCGCGTCCGCAAATTATTGCGCGAGATGGAAGGAAAAGAGGGTCCGGAGCGACGCGCCCACTTTGTCTGCGTAACGGCAATCGCACAGCGGGGCCGGGCCCTCGCAGTCGTTTCCGACTTCGCGGAAGGGACGCTGACGAAAGAGCCGCGTGGAACGGACGGTTTTGGCTACGACCCAATATTTTTCTTCGAGCAACTCGGCCGCACGTACGCGGAGATAACACGCGAGGAAAAGAACCGCCATAGCCACCGCGGGAAGGCCTTCCGCAAAGCGCTGGCAGTTTTGGCCGCATGGAATTCTGCCACTTTTCTGTAGTCCCCAGCATCTAAGGTTTCCGTGTAACGAAATCGCTTGCGCTGAGACTGAGAATCGGGGTAAAAATATCGCCCCGCCTCAGAGGTGACCCATGGCGACTCCTCAGTTTGCACGTGCGCTTCACCCGGCACTGGTGTCTCGCATGGAGGAGGCGCGTGCACATTCAGACGCTCTCTTTCGGCTCCTGCCCCCGAATTCTTTTTACGACCGGCCGGTTGCAGAACGCCATCGGCTGATTTTCTACCTGGGGCATCTGGAGGCTTTCGACTGGAATCTGCTGAGCCGCGCGCTGGGCCTCGAGTCCCACGACCCGGCGTTCGACAAGCTATTCGCTTTTGGGATCGATCCTGTTGGTGGTGGTCTGCCGACAGACACGCCAGGGGATTGGCCCGGGATCGCCCAGGTGGAGAAATACAATCGGCGGACGCGTGAACGCTTGGATGCAGCCCTGCGCGATGCCCGCATCGTGTTTGGCTCCGCAGACCCGTCACTCGTTGACGGGACTCTCCTGCACGTCGCGATTGAGCATCGCCTGATGCATGCGGAGACGCTGAGCTATCTGCTCCACAATTTGCCGCTGGAACGAAGAATTCCGCAGCCGGCGACACACTGCGATCCGAGACCCGCGCCAAACCAGCGCCAAGTGACGATCCCCGCCGGCGCCGCCACGCTGGGACAATCCAGCAAGGCGCCTCACTCGTTTGGCTGGGACAATGAATTCGACGCGCAACAGATTCACGTGCCCAGCTTTTCGGTGGAAGTCTTCCCAGTCACAAACGGCGAGTACCTGAAATTTATTCACGCGGGCGGCTACGAAGATTCGAGCTATTGGCGGCCCGAAGACTGGGAATGGAAGCGCCAGCAGCGACTGGAGCATCCGCATTTCTGGTTGCCGCGCTCGAGTTCGCAGCCAACCGACCCTGATACGCAGTGGGAATACCGCGCGATGTTCGGGACCATTCCTCTGCCGCAATCCTGGCCCGTGTACGTGAGCTGGGCGGAGGCGCAAGCGTTTGCGCGCTGGGCCGGCAAGAAACTTCCAACCGAGGCGCAATGGCACCGCGCGGCGTACGGCGCACCTGAGGGAACCGAGCGGGTTTTCCCGTGGGGCGAGGAGCTGCCCGACCCATCGCGGGGCAACTTCCATTTCCAGCGCTGGGATGCAGCGCCTGTGGACATGCATCCCGCGGGCGCGAGCGCATTCGGCGTTTCCGATTTGCTCGGCAACGGATGGGAATGGACCTCGACTCCGTTTGGCCCGCTGCCGAGTTTCCAGCCGTTTCCTTTTTATCGCGGATACTCTGCGGACTTTTTCGACGGAAAACATTTCGTGATGAAGGGGGGATCGGCCCGCACGGACGCCTGCATGCTGCGGCGATCTTTCCGCAACTGGTTCCAGCCGCATTATCCATACGTGTACACCACCTTCCGTTGCGTGGAGGACTAAACGATGGGCACGTCACCACGAATGGTACCCCGGACTGTCCTTACACCAGCCCTCACC
The DNA here is from genome assembly GCA_041493845.1 of Terriglobia bacterium. Lineage (GTDB taxonomy): Bacteria > Acidobacteriota > Terriglobia > Acidiferrales > UBA7541 > Palsa-295. Next base: position 5,799 of record JBGPZR010000063.1, read on the forward strand.
GAGTTTGCTGCGGAAATTACCGTTGGGCTCAGCCAGGCGGGGCAAAAAGAACTGCCTTCGAAATACCTTTACGATGAGGTGGGCTCCGCGCTTTTTGATGTGATTTGCCTTTTGCCGGAGTATGGGCTGAGCCGCGCGGGCATGCGATTGGTGCGGCGCTACTCGCACGACATCATTGGCCGCCTGCCCGGTCCGGTGGTGGTGGCAGAACTGGGGAGCGGCAGCGGGCAGAAGACCCGCTGGCTGCTCGAAGCGCTTTCGCGGCGGCAGCGCGTGAATTATTACCCCATAGATATTTCCGGGAGCGCGCTAGACCGCTGCCAGCAGGAATTGGGACAGATGGATATGGTGAGCATCGCCGGGTTCGAGCGCGCCTACCTGGATGGATTGCAGGAGGTGGCCGCGCGGCGGCGCGAGGGCGAGCGCATCTTTGTCCTTTTTCTTGGCAGCACGATCGGAAATTTCGACCGGCCTGCGGGCGATCAATTCTTGCGCGAAGTGCGCGGCGTTCTCAATGAAGGGGACGCGCTGCTGCTATCGACTGATCTTGAAAAGCCAGTGGAAAAATTGATTCTCGCTTATGACGACCCTGCCGGCGTTACCGCCGCGTTCAACAAGAACCTGCTCGCGCGCGTCAACCGCGAGCTGGACGGAGATTTCGACCTCGCGCGCTTCGAGCACGTCGTGCGTTATGACGAAGCCGAGCGGCGGATCGAGATGCATCTTCGCTCGACGGCCTGGCAGCGCATCACGATCCGCAAGGCAGGCTTCGGCTTCCATATGCGCAAAGGCGAAACCATCTGGACAGAGAGTTCACACAAGTATAATCCGCAGGAAGTGATTGGCATGGGCGAACGGACAGGATACCGGTGCGCCGGGCAATGGTTCGATTCCAAGTGGCAATTCGCGCAAAATCTTTTCTTCGCGGTGTAGCAAGCCCCAGGAGACCGAGATGGCCAAGGCCGTTTGGAAGGGTGTGGTGTTGGCGGAGAGCGATCGCACGGTAATTGTTGAGGGCAATCACTATTTTCCGGAAAGCTCCGTGAAACAGGAGTATTTGCGGCCGAGCGAAACGCATACCGTGTGCCCCTGGAAAGGCACGGCAAGCTATCACGACGTGGAAGTGAATGGGGAGCGCAACGCGGATGCGGCTTGGTATTATCCGGAGCCCTACGATGCGGCGGCACAAATCAAAGGCCGCATCGCATTCTGGAAAGGCGTGCGCGTCGAGCCGTAGCCCCGCGTGTGTTATAGTTTTCGACCTCATGCCCAAACCAAAGAAGAAAATCGCGAGGAACAAATCGGCTGCGGCGCGAAAGCGCACCGTTGCCGGCCACCCGAAAGTGGCGGGCCGTGCAGGCGCGGGGCGCGGAACTGATCCTGCGCGCGTCCGTGCCATCCTTGAAAAACTGGACGCGGCCTACCCGGCCGTTACCTGCGCGCTGCGGCACGAAAACCCTTTTCAGCTGCTGATCTCGACGATACTTTCAGCGCAGTGCACCGATGAGCGCGTGAACCAGGTGACCGCGACACTTTTCCCAAAGTATCCGAACGCAAAGGCATTCGCTTACGCGAACCCGAAAGAGCTCGAGCAGGACATTCGTCCCACCGGTTTCTTCCGCAACAAGACAAGATCCATCATGGGCGCCAGCAGGAGAATCTTGGAGGAGTTTCAGGGCGAAGTGCCGAAGACGATGGAGCAGTTGCTCACGCTGCCGGGGGTGGCGCGCAAAACTGCCAATGTTGTGCTGGGCACAGCGTTCGGGATCGCGTCGGGCGTCGTCGTGGACACGCATGTGCAGCGGCTTTCGCAGCGCCTCGATTTGACGAAAAACACGGACCCGAAAAAGATCGAGCAGGACTTGATGCAGATTATCGCGCAGGAAAGATGGATTCACTTCTCGCACCAGTTGATCTGGCACGGACGGCGCGTCTGCCAAGCGCGCAAGCCGAAATGCATGGAGTGCAACCTCGAACCGCTCTGCTATTCGAAAGACAAGACGAACTGAAGTACGCGCTGGTTTCAGTGGCCCCGCAGAAAAATTGTCCGCCGCTAGCCTTGTGGAAGCACGGGGAAATTTTATGAGTACAGAAGGCTGGCGTCGGCGGACAGCCCCTCGAGCCCGGTGATGCAAGTGGGCGGTCCTTGCACGACGAAACGGCGATGATAGAGCGACAAGGCGCGCAGCCCGGCGAGTTCCTCACCGCCGCCGGCCCTTCCCGGTCCACCGTGCAAGCAACTGGGCACCACGTTGCCGTGGCCAGTGAACTGGCTGCCGACTGACGAATCAACCACCATTATTCGTCCATGCAGATCGCCAATGGCGAGGATCACATTTTGAGTGAAGGCTGCATCATTCGAAAATATTGAGCCGACGAGTGAGCCCAAGCCGCGGCGGGCGATTGCTACGAGATCCTCCGGCTCATCATATGCCACGAGCGTCGCTGCCGGCCCAAACACTTCGACATCGTGAACAAATTTCGCAGTGATGCCGTCTGTGCAGGAAAGAAGCGTCGGCTGAACGAACGCGGATTTCTCTGGATCGGCATCAACCGGCTGGAATCGTTCGTCGCCGCCGAACAGCACCGTGCATTCTTCTTTCAGTTTCTTGAGACCTTCCAGGCAGGATGATTGCTGCGCTTTATTCACCACCGGCCCCACTTTCACCTCCGCGTTCCGCGGGTTGCCAACTTTCAAAGCCCTCAATCGTTCTGAGATGGCATCGCCCAAAGCCTTGGCATGCTGGCGTGGAACAAGCACACGCCGGATTGCCGTGCACTTCTGGCCGGCCTTAATCATCATCTCGCGGACAACTTCCTTGGAGAAGAGATCGAAGAGATCGGTTCCCGGAGCGGCGTCTGGCCCGAGAATGGCGGAGTTGAGGCTGTCGGCTTCTACGTTGATCCGGACTGAGCGGCGTAAAACACTAGCGTGCGAGCGAATGCGCGCGGCC
>JBGPZR010000028.1:0-11954 GCA_041493845.1 Terriglobia bacterium
AGCAGCCGCCACAGCCCACGGAACCGCTACGTGGCACAGGTACTTCAATCACATGGAATCGCCAATTTGCTATTTGACCTTTTGACTCGAAGAGAAGAGTCAATTGATCAGCACACAGGAGAACTTCGTTTCGACATTCCCTTCCTTGCGAAGCGTCTAATTGGCGCGACCAAGTGGATTATGAACAGTCCCGACACAAAGGACCTTAAAGTGGGTTATTTCGGAGCCAGCACCGGGGCCGGCGCGGCGCTCGTAGCAGCCGGCGAGCTTCCGGGACTTGTTTCCGCGATCGTATCCCGCGGCGGCAGACCTGATCTCGCGGGAAGCGCCCTCGGTCTCGTTCGTGCACCCACGCTCCTGATTGTCGGAGGAGATGACGAACCAGTCATCACCATGAATCGCGAGGCCTTGGCACAACTGCAATGTCCCGACAAGAAATTGGTCATCATTCCGGGTGCCACTCATCTGTTCGAAGAGCCGGGCACACTCGAAGAAGTGGCAAGGATTGCCGCGGAGTGGTTCACCCGGCATTTCACTTCCGCGGAGAAAGCTCAGGCCCAGAGAGTATCGACAGCGGGATCATTGAAGTGAGCCAAAGACAGACCTGAGCTCACCTTCTGAAGGGACGCTGGGGAGCGTCAAACCTGCAACGCTCATCACTTTAAGGCGTGACCCAGGTCACAGCATTTACAATTTGCGTTAGCTACAAATGCAGCATCGGAGGATGGAGAATGCGATGGGAGAGAGTTTCCGAGACCCAACGGATTGAAAAATCCGAGAGTACAGAAATTCCCCTTGGTCGACTTCTACAGCGAAGCGACAACCAGGGTTTGACCAGTCGCCAGTCTTCCATCCTTCGGTTTGAGGCAGCGGCCAGGCACGAAGCGTAAGCGGAGCGCCCGGGAGTTTCGACGCACCGGCCCGACAGGGTCGGAAGTACTTCGAAGCCTGCCGCTGCCCTTGAATTTTGGACGCCAGCTTCCGGCGCTGCAGCGAATCCTTATGGGCCGACCGCACCTCGGATCCCATGTGCCCAGCTTGCGGCCGCGAGCGGTACGCCGTGACGCTACGCCAGCTCCTGCCTGAACTGTCGCGACGCTATAACATCTCCTGAGAGGTCGTCTCTGGCGAGGCCGGACGCAGGCTGCAGGAAGCCGGCGGGATGGACGCTTGGCTACGGGAGTTCGAAAAGAAAGAGTACCGAGCGTGCGCATAAAGTAAGCCATCCTTGATGCAATTCGTGGGGATGGGCGCCGAGGAACATAAAATGTTATCCGTCAGGAATACGGCGGGCTGGGAACATTTCTCACATGGCTCCGACATAGGCGTGCGTGGGTTCGGTCCCTCCATCGAAGAGGCATTCGAACAAGCAGCGGTTGCCCTCACGGCAGTTGTGGCGGACGTTTCGAGGATTAGGGAAAGTGAGACCGTTGAGGTCCGCTGCGACGCGCCGGACCTCGAGCTGCTTTTTGTGAGCTGGCTCAATACGATCATCTATGAAATGGCGGTGCGCACGATGTTGTTCAAGAAGTTTCGTGTCGTTACGTCTGGGTGTTCTCTGACCGGGACTCTTGTCGGTGAAAAGGTCGATCCTGAACGCCATCAGGTTGCGGTGGAGGCGAAGGGGGCCACTGTCACAGCTCTTCGCGTGCATCGTGAGCAAGACGGTCAATGGCTTGCGCAGTGTGTAGTTGACGTCTGAAGCGGTAGTGGAACGCCGATGGACCTACAGTCGCTTACGCGCCGTTCTGAATTCGAATGGTGCATCGAACCGACGGGGCAGATGCGCGTCCCGGGAATTGTCTATGCGGGTGAGCAATTGATCCGCGAAATGGATGAAAAAGTTCGCGAGCAGCTCACCAATGTCGCTACGTTGCCCGGGATCCAACGAGCAGCATACGCAATGCCGGATGCTCACTGGGGCTACGGGTTTCCAATTGGCGGCGTCGCCGCCTTTGATCCCGAAGAGGGTGGGGTGATCTCGGCCGGAGGCGTCGGCTTCGACATTTCTTGTGGAGTACGCGCGTTACATACGGCGCTGACAGCGGACCAACTGGAGCCGCGTAAAGCCGACCTTGCGGATGCACTGTTCAGAAAAATTCCTGCCGGAGTCGGCAGTACCGGGACGATTCAGCTCGGCGAACAGGAGATGGACGAGATGCTGCGTGGCGGTGCGCAGTGGGCGGTGGCTCGCGGCTACGGCGTCCCGGAAGATCTCGAACGGATTGAAGAAGGTGGACGTGCATCCGACGCAAAGCCCGAATGCGTTTCGCATCAAGCGAAGAAACGCCAAGCTCACGAGATGGGAACACTTGGATCGGGCAATCATTATCTGGAAGTGCAGCGAGTGGCTGAGATCTTCGATTCCCGGACCGCGCCGGTACTGGGGCTGCAGCAAAACGACATTGTCGTAAGCATTCATTGCGGATCGAGAGGTCTCGGCCACCAGGTGGGAACGGATTATCTGAAAATCATGGTGATCGAAGGCTGGCGGCCAATTCCGGATCGTGAACTTGCTTGCGCCCCGATTCGCTCGGAACTGGGCCAACACTATCTCGGCGCAATGCGCGCCGCTACGAATTGCGCTTTAGCGAATCGGCAGATCATCACGCATCTGGTCCGTGGTGCGTTCACCGAACTCATTCCGAATACCAAACTGGCACTGCTTTACGACGTATCCCACAACACCTGTAAGATTGAGCGGCACGTCGTCAATGGCGACAGTCGAGAGCTGTTCGTCCATCGCAAAGGTGCAACGCGCAGCTTCGGCCCCGGTCATCCGGAACTGCCGGCATCGCTGCAGGGAGTGGGGCAGCCAGTGCTGATTGGCGGAACGATGGGAACGGAGTCCTACATTCTGATCGGCACGAGCCGCAGTGAGGACCTTGCGTTCTCTTCAGCCTGCCACGGCGCTGGCCGGTCCATGAGCCGGACACAGGCCACGAAGCGGTGGCAGGGGCGCAAGCTGATTGACGAATTGGCCGAAAGGGGCGTGCTGATACGCACCCGTTCCTATCGCGGTGTGGCCGAAGAGGCACCCGGCGCGTACAAGGATGTCAATGCCGTCGCTCAGGTCGCCGAGCAGGCGGGTTTGGCACGGCGAGTTGCGCGGCTCGTACCGTTGATTTGTGTCAAGGGCTGACATGCACGATGCAGTGTCAAGAGTCTCGTGCCTTGTCGCTACGCGCGAATGCGTGGGCCTGTGGTGCGCGGCCCTTCCCTTCACACTAACCTTGTTATAGCGCGCGGACCGCTGCTTCCACCTGCTTCGCCAATGTAGCGTAGTCTTGACCCTTAAGACTTAGTGGCGGCCCAAAGGCTATCTCCACACGGCCCGGGCGCGGCCACCGCGCGTATCGATGGAGAATCTTTTCGACGCCCCGCAATCGAATCGGAACAACAGGCACTCCGAGCCGCCCGGCGATCAAGCCAATACCTGGTTGAAAGGGCTTGATCTCTCCTGCCTCCGTTCGCTCGCCTTCTGGAAAGAACAATATGGACCAATTCTCACTAACCAGGTCCCCGATGTACCTCAACGATTCATGTGCCCCAGCCTCGGTCTGCGGAAGAGGAAACGCATTGAAGAACAAGGCCCCGAGCCGATATGCGAGGCTATCGCGGAATCGCTCGTATCGTGTGTGCCGCTCCGGAGAAAAGTGAGCATCGAAGTACTCCTTCCACATTGCCACTGCAACACGGTAGCGGTATCTCGTGGGCAAAGCAGATAAAATCAAGGGCGTGTCGAGATGGCTCTGATGGTTTGACGCGAAAATGACCGGTCCCTGCAGCGAGGCCAAATGCTCGAGGCCTGAAATACGGGCGTGCGCGAGCATCCGAGTCAGCGGGAGCCCGACCATGAGCAGCGCTACATTGCGAATCACCTTCGGCAACCAACTGCGGTTCCAGGTAGGAAATTTCGAGGCGCTGGGAGGCATGCCGATTTCAGTCAGCGCGGAGACTGTGCGGGCCCCAGTCAAGAGTGACTCGTCGATACTAGTGTCAAGGTGCTGTTCCAAATCAATCATGAGTTCGACACGATCAAGAGAGCTTAATCCGAGCTCATCTAGCGTTGTATCCGGGGTGATGGCGCGGTCCGGGGCATATTTTCTGAGAAGGTCGATCACCCCTTGTCCGCTTGTAGCTGTTGGGGCTGAACCGCCGCTCTCGACCCAGGCTTGGATCTCGCCATATTTTAGCTTTTGTGTGCCCTCCGTACGCGGCAGCCTGTCGCCGGGCCATAGTGAGACGCCTCGGATTTTCTGATGATTCTCGAGCTGCAGATTGGCACGACGAACGACCTCGTTCGGGTCAGCGGCGTCCTCAAGCACCAGCACGGCATGCACTTGATCTCTGCCCACTACTGCGGATTCGCGCACACCCGGCACCCGATTCAGCATGTCCTCTACATCCTCCGGGAATACGTTGAGCCCTTCGGGTGTGACGATCATCTCCTTCTTGCGACCCCGAATGATCAGGTTGCCAGCATCGTCAAAAGACCCAAGATCACCCGTATGAAACCAGCCGCCCACGAACGCCGCGGCGGTCGCAGCAGGTGCCTGGTAGTAACCCGACGTCACGTTATCACCGCGCACTAGAATCTCGCCGTCCGGCGCGATCTTTACTTCGACGCCGGCGACTGGCTGGCCGACTGTTCCTTCCTTGGTATCGAAGGGATTATTGAAGGCAACGACGGGAGCGGTTTCGGTCAAACCGTAGCCTTGAATTACGGCAAATCCGAGCCGGCACCAGAACTCCTCTAGTTCTTTTCCGAGTGGCGCTGCTCCGACGATAAACGCCCAGAACTTCCAACCAAAGGACCAATGCACGCGGCGGTATCGCCACCAGCGGAAGACCCAATGGGATGCGGCCGGAAGCGGATCAGCGGTTTCCGGAAACTGTTGCAGAATTTGCTTCCGGAGCACATCGAGGATCTTCGGCACGGCGACAAGCACAGACATACGCCGCGTGCGGACCTGCCGCATAATTTCGTGGGGGCTGTATCCGTGCATGAAGACCGCGACGCCCGGAATGAGCGGCAGAATGAACATCGTGAGGACTTGGCCAAACATGTGGCTTAGAGGCATCAAGCTCAGAAAACGCAGCGGAAGCACCGGCCGGAACCATTTGCGATATGCGGAAACGATCCGTTCAGGCGTCACAATATTGGCCAGAATGTTGCGATGCGTGATGAGAACCCCCTTCGGCTCCCCAGTGGCGCCCGAGGTGAATACAATTTCCATGATGTCATCTCTGTCGATGCGGACAGACGGGGCCTCACATCTTGTCGTGGTCCATTCAAGGTCGCAGAGCCGCCAAACAGGCGGCTGCCCCTTCCAGGTGGCCAACTGAACTTCCTCTCCGATCAGGATCAGGCGCGCCTCGGTGATCTCTTGAACGTGGCGCAAGAAGCGCAGTGAGGCGTGGTAGTCGATAGGGACAACGATGACCCCTGCGAGCACGCAGCCCCAGAACGCGGCGATCCACTCGGGACGGTTTTCAGACCAGAAGATGACTTTATCGCCCTTGTGGATGTTGTGTTCGCCGAGCCGCACTGCAAAATGATGCGCGGCTAGGCCCACTTGCGCGCACGTGTATTTCCAACTGCGGTATCCGTTATCGTACAGGATGAATTCGGATGGGGATTCCGAAAACTCGCCAAACAAATCGACCAAGTTCTGCCGCAGGCGAGCGGATGGGACTGGTTCGTGATTCAGCATGGTCTGACTCTACGACCGACGAGAAGGTGTGCCGCAAGCTGGTTGGCGCATATTACAAGGCCTCGCGCACGGTGCTTTTCTTGATGAGGTGATCACGAAGTATCGTCGCGGAAATGTAAGAGACGTTGTCGAAGCTCTTGTATTCGACGTCGAGCTTCTTCTCGCCCGTCCCGATCTCGACCGGTATCTTAATGACGAACTCGCATGCGGGGGCCAAGTACGAACACTTGCCACGAACGTTTCCGCGGACACGTTGATAGCTCCATGCAAGGTCCAAAGCCGGGCCATTTCCGATGTTAATCAGTCGCACGAAATCCCCATAAATCTCAGTGGGAATTTCTTCGCTCAGCGATGCGCTTGGATCCACAGGAATGGTTGTTGTGCTCGCCACAACAACGACGGGCTTCAACAGTCCTTCGGCCTGCCTGAATGCGGCCTTTGCCTGATCGCGTGCGGCCGAAAGGTAGCCCCAAAGGTATCGCAAGTGAATGACGCCAATGATGGCCACGGCCCAGACTCCGACGGCTTCAACTACTTGCCAGTGAATTTGCATGTCAGCGTCCTTCCTAACGGGCGGCGAGTCGCGGCTTCCAACGGCGCAGCGTCGCCTGCGGCACCAGTGATGATCTCGGTTTCTTAAGTCTTTTATCCCAGGCGTCTTCGTGACTCTGTGAAGCTGGTCACACTAGAGGGTGATGAGGGTCATATCCTGCTCTCCATCTTGCGGAGTGGATACTAAGGGTCAAGAACAAGCGGACCGCCGATTTGGTGATGATTGTGATGCTCGTAGCCATTGTGATCGTATTGGCTATGGATTGGTCACGGCGGCGGCAAAATGGTAGCTCGATACACCCATGCCGGTCACGAATTCCATGCGAATGTCATCGCTATCCTGGCTTCGATTGCAAACATGCAAACGGCGGCAGCTTCAGAAAAATGGTGTTAAACTGTTTTCGATCAACGTGTGGTGAGCGTAGCTCAGCTGGTAGAGCATCGGTCTGTGGCACCGAGGGTCGTGGGTTCAAATCCCATCGCTCACCCCATCTATCTTATTGAATCCACTTACCGCCAGGTCCAGATTTGGGCGCATTGGGGCGCACAATCGCGGCCAACTTCTCGACCGCCCTCCGCTGTGAATCTCCCACAACGTGACTATAAATCCCGAGCGTGATTCGTGCATCGGCGTGCCGCAGTTGCGCCTGAGCAACTGAGATCGGCGCCCCGCCAGACAAATCCAGAAGGACCCAGTCGAGGCATCCTCGCGCGAATCGGTGGTCAGAAGAGGAATCGCAAGCCGATCTGGATTTGCCGCGGTGGCTTGGTGCCGTTTGCATTCGCAGATGATAACTGCGCGAACGTGCGGGAGTCGAAGATGCGGTCGGGAAGATCAAAGTTGGGGTGATTGAAAATGTTGAAGAAGTCGGCGCGAAACTGTAATTGACGAGCGCCTTCCCCGAACGAAATCTGCTTGGACGCCGAAAAATCCAAGCTCGCGAGACCCGGGCCGAGCAACGTGTTCCGTCCGGCATTCCCGAATGCCACGCCAGGATCCGCAAAGGCGCAGGGATTGAACCATGATTCCGGCGTGCGCACACGGTCAGCGGCGCGTCCACCCTGAGAGATTGTCACCTGGCAAGCGGGGTCCGGGTTCCCTGGAACGGGGCCAGGCCTAAACGGATCGGAAACGACGTTCGGGCGGTCGGCGAAGATGCCGAGATTTGCCGTGCCGCTCTTGCTCTGGTCGATTCCACGATTGACCGTGAAGGGCCGCCCGGACTGCGCCACGAGGATTCCGCTCAGTCCCCAATTGCCGAACAGAGCTTGCGCCACGCCGGGCTCCCGAAGCCAGGGCTTGTCCCTTCCCAGAGGCAAGGAGTAAAGGAAATCGGCGACCAGCCGCTGCCCGGCATGGAAATTGGAGAGGCCACGTTCACGGGCAAGGTTGAAGGAGTCCTGTGGGAAGCCAGGTTCGCCACCGGTGCCGAAGAGTGCGGAGGCGTCGTCAACGGAGCGAGACCAATTGTAACCGGCGAGGAACGCGAGGTCTCGAAAAAGACGCCGTTCCGCGCGAAGTTGCAGCGAATCATAATTGCTGGAGCCGGTGGACTCAATTTGATTGATAGGGCCGAATTGGGGAAACGGAGACGCGCCCGTACCCGGCGTGGCCTGATTCGAATTACGCTGCAACTGAAGATGCGTGCCTTTGGAGCCGACATAGGTGGCGGCAACGACGGTGCTGTTTGCGACTTCCCATTGCAAATCGAGATTCCATTGTTGCAAGTAGGCGTCGCGGTAATCCGGGTCAATGCGAACTGCGATGGGCGGCTGGGGAAATGTGGGCTGAGAGAGAATGTCCTGGATGGCGTTGGTTCCGTTGTTCACGTGAAGCTCCACCTGAAAGAACGGCGGATTGAATCGCGGCAGCAGGTTCGCGTTGAGGATGCCGACATCGTAAAAAATTCCGTAGGCTGAACGGACGGTGAATGGATGCGAGGCGAAAGGCTGCCAGGCGAATCCGACGCGGGGCGCGAAATTGGTTTTGTCCGGCCCGTAGGTAGCGTGGGGAAGCCCGCTTGTGCCAGCGATGATGAATTGACAATTGGGCTTCGGCGAACAGATAGCGGAGTTCGCGCTGAGGTCTGGCGCGCTCAGGCGGTTTTGCGTGTCGATGACCGGTGAATTGTATTCATAGCGCAGCCCCAGATTCAAAGTGAACCCGCGGCTGATGTGCAAATCATCTTGGGCGAAAAAATTGAGGGATGTGGTGCGCAGCGCAGTGGTGCTATCTCCAATCCCGGCGAGGGCAAAAACTGGCAAGCCCAGCAAGAGGTCGCGGAGCGGATCCCCGGTGAAAACTCCCTGGAAGAACCATGGGCCGCGAGCGACCGGGTCGTTGACAGCATCGTTTGCGTGGTCTAGCATATTTGAATAATTGAATATTCGCATGCCTCAACAACTTGCCAACTTCAAAGCGGAGTTCTTCAAAGCGCTCGCACACCCGATCCGCATCCGGATTTTGGATTGTCTTCGGGGGGGCGAGAAGGGCGTAAACGAATTGAGCGAGATGCTTCAGCTGGAACCGGCGAACGTTTCGCAGCAGTTGGCAGTGCTGCGCGTTCGGGACATCGTGGTGGGAAGGAAGTCTGGATCCAGCGTGTTCTATTCGGTTTCCGACCCGGCTCTTTTCAAGCTGCTGGACGCAGCAAAGGAAATCTTTAACAACCACTTGGTAGGCGTGCGAGAAATGTTGGAAGAAATGAAAGAAGGACGGCGCCGGAAATAGCCGGATGCTCATAACACTCACTGGCGCAGCGTTCGTCTTCCTATTAAGTGCTCTGGGCATCTTCGTTCCTCTCATTCTGATCGCAGGCCGCGCGAAGGGCGCGCGGAGGCTCGCGATCGCACTGATTCTTACCGCCAGTTCTGCTGGCTGCCTTGTGGCGGTGTCGGGTGTCTTGCGACAGCCGGCTCCTCTGCTCGATCTATCCTTGGCGACGCCCTTTTCTTTCTCGCTGGCCGTAGACCGCCTCAGTGCGTTTTTCCTGCTGCTGGTCTGCGCGGTGGCGGTTCCGGTCACAATTTTTGCTGTCCCGTATTTCGACCTCCATTACTCCGAGCAGCGCCGCCACTGGATGTGGGCGTTCTTTTCATTGTTTCTCCTTTCGATGATCGTGGTCGTCACGGCATCTACTGGTTTTGCGTTTCTGGCAGGCTGGGAATTGATGACGCTTGTGTCCGCCGCACTGATTTTAATCGAAGGAGACTCGCCGGAGCGGCGTCACAATGTCTTCATCTATTTGTTGATGATGCATGTGGGGGCGGCCGCCGTTGCGGCGTGTTTCTTCCTTTTCCTGCCCTATTCGCACAGCCTGGATTTTGGAGCAATTCGTGCGGCAAGCGCTGTGATGCCGGGCGGGATTCGAGCTGCGGTCTTCTTATCAGCATTCGTGGGATTCGGAGCCAAGGCGGGTCTTATCCCACTTCACCTCTGGCTTCCCCGGGCCCACCCCATCGCACCCAGCCCCGTATCAGCGCTAATGTCCGGCGTCATGCTGAAGACGGCGGTGTACGGGTTTGTCCGCTTCGGCTTTGATTTTCTCGCCGGAGGACCCTGGTGGTCTGGATATCTTGTTCTCTTGGCCGGTGCGGTCTCCGGATTGCTGGGCGTTCTGTACGCGATTGCCGAACACGATCTCAAGAGATTCCTCGCCTATCATAGCGTGGAGAATATCGGGATCATTTTTCTGGGACTCGGAACGTCGTTGCTTTTTCTGGCTCATCATGCGCCGCTTTGGGCAGCTTTGGCGCTCATTGGAGCTCTCCTACATACTCTCAATCATGCTCTGTTCAAAAGCCTGCTTTTTCTCGGCGTCGGCGCCGTTTCACATGCAACTCACACGGTGGATTTGGAGGAACTTGGCGGTTTACAGCGCCGGATGCCTGTCACTGGAACGGCGTTCCTGATTGGTTGCTGCTCGATCGCGGGGTTACCGCTCTTCAACGGCTTCATCAGCGAGTGGCTTATATTTCGAAGTTTTCTCGCTGGTTCGAGCCTGACCGACACAAAGGCGCAGATTATTTTGCCCTTGATGGTTGGTATTCTTGCTTTGATCGGCGGTTTGGCTGCGGCATGTTTCGTGAAAACCTTCGGAGTAGCTTTTTTGGGGCGGCCTCGCAGCTCAGGAGCCGAACACGCGCAGGAAGCGCCGCTGGGAATGCGCGTCGGGTTGTGGTTGCTGGGCGCCGCGTGCGTTTGCATCGGGATTTTCCCAGGGCTTGTGTTGCGCCCATTGGTCTCACTGGCTCAAGTGCTGGTTCCTGGCGCTGGCGTACCAGAAGAGACCCTGAGTATCGCGCGCGTCATTCCGTGGATTGCAGCGATTATCCTGGGAGCGAGCGCCGTCGTCGCCTTACTCAGGTCCCGAAAAAGAATAACTCGGACGTGGGCATGCGGCCTTCCGGAGCTTTCGAGCCGCATGCAATACACGTCCACAGCTTTCTCGAAACCGATCCGTTTTGTGTTCGCCCAAGTCTACCGGCCAGATCGCAAAGTCGAACGGCTACCCGCCGATCAGCCATACTTTCCCGTTTCCATCTCGTATCGGTCCGTGCGCACAACCTCCTACGAGCGAGCCCTGTATCGGCCCTTTGTCGAGCTCGTTGTTTCGCTGGCGCACCAGGTGCGCCGGTTGCAGACGGGTAACATACAGGTCTATTTGCTTTACATTTTTCTTGCCCTGGTATCACTGCTCACCTTGTTGAGGTTCCAGAGATGAAGATTACGGCCGACATCCTGCAGGCACTCATACTCATCCTGGGAGCTCCGCTGGTGCGCGGAATCATCGCGCGCCTCAAGGCACGGCTGCAAAGGCGCCGGGGAGCCAGCATCTGGCGTCCTTATGCAGAGATATTCAAGCTCCTCCGCAAGGAAGATTTAGTCCCTCCCACATCCTCGGCGGTGTTTCGTCTTGCGCCGATTCTATTGTTCGGATCCACGGTGTGCGTGGCGGCATTTGTGCCGGTCGTGCATGCTTCGGCGCTGCTCGGGTCCCGTGGGGATTTTTTCCTGCTTGTGTACCTATTGGCCTTTGGGCGGTTCTTTCTCTCCCTCGGCGCTCTGGACGGAGGAAGCGCATTCGGCGGGATGGGCGCGAGCCGCGAGGCATTGGTCTCGAGTTTGGCGGAAGCTCCGTTCTTGCTGGGGCTGGTGGCGGTCGCGATCTTGGCGTCTCGCGCTGACATTGCGGGAATGGTCGAGTGGACGCTCCGGCAAAATATTTTCAACATCTCTGCTGTACATATTCTGGCTTTCACCTCTCTCGCCATGGTGACGTTGGCCGAGACAGGCCGCATGCCCGTGGATAACCCAACCACTCATCTCGAGTTGACGATGATTCACGAGGGAATGGTGCTCGAGTACTCGGGGCCGAGCTTGGCGCTGATCGAATGGGCGAGCGCAATCAAGTTTCACGGAATGCTGGCCCTCCTTATCGCGCTGTTCTGCCCTTGGGGAATGGCTTCGGGAGGCTCCGGCTGGGAAGTTGCCGTAGCTTTGCTGGTTTATTGCGCGAAAGCCGCCGTTCTCATGGTTTTGTTGAGCGTGATCGAGAGCGCCGTGGCCAAGCTGCGGATGTACCTTGTTCCGGATTTTCTTGGTGTGGCATCAGCGGTGAGCGCTCTTGCCGTAATTTTTACGACGCTGGCGAAGAGGTAGCGGAATGGACTTTGTGGGAATTG
>JBGPZR010000447.1:0-2175 GCA_041493845.1 Terriglobia bacterium
CGAAAGCGCCGCCGCAAACCCTGCGGCTAGTACGCCGCGAGCTATTTTTTGTACGCTTAGATGTTCCATGTCTCCTCCCGAAAACGTAGGCGGAGAATATCCGCCATTGGATTTCCTCGCAACACAGGATTCGGAATCGGCTGGCCAAACTTTGGGCATCGTCAGAACGCATTGGCCAGTCTCCGCCATCGTATCGCTTGATTTTCCGTGCCTCGCGGCGCAACATGTCGGCTCCCGCGGGGGGGTCCGGAGCGCGCCAGGCCGGCAAGTGCGGCGGAATGGAGCCATCGTGAAATTCAACAACGTGAAAGTGTGCGCAGTCGTCACCGGCTTGCTGGTCGCCTCATTTTCCGTCGCGGCGCAGACCTCGCAGAAAACAAAGGCGAATCCTCCCCACAGTGCCGCGGTTGACGCGTTGTTTGGCATGCGCGAATTTCAGCAAGCGGAGATCTCGCCCGATGGCAAGCACGTCGCGTGGGTCGAGTCGCTCCCCGGCCCGGGTGGCGCTCCATCCGACAACGCCGCGATTTACGTGGCGGAGCTGGGTGCCCGCGTCGCGGCCCGGCGAATCACGGCCGGCGACGGAAAAGCCGCGCGTGAGGAGCACGATATCTCATGGTCGCCGGACAGCAAGCGCGTCGCGTTTCTCTCGGACTCCTCGAAAACAGGGCAACTGCAACTCTGCGTGGCCGAGCTGAGTGGAGGCCCGGCAAGAAAGCTCACGCATCTGAAGGGACTTCTCTCCACACCTGGATGGGCGCCCGACGGCAAAACCATCGCGGTGCTCTTCACGGAAAATGCCACACGCCGCTCCGGCCCGCTCGTCGCCGAAACACCGGATGAGGGCGTGGTCTCCGAGGAATTTCTCGAGCAGCGCCTCGCGCTGGTTGATGTCTCGACCGCACGCGTTCGCCAGATTTCTCCCGCCGACCTGTACGTTTACGAATTCGATTGGTCGCCGGACAGCAAACAGCTCGTCATTACCGCCGCGCACGGCAACGGTGATGACAATTGGTACATCGCCGCGCTCTCCACGATCGAAGCGGCCACTGGCGCGATGCACGATGTTCTCGCAAAGCCCGGGATGCAGATCGCCGGGCCGCGCTGGTCTCCCGATGGGAAACTGATCGCCTTCCTCGGAGGCCTGATGAGTGACGAGCCGATTCCGGGCGGCGATGTCTACACAGTTCCGATTGGCGGCGGCCCCTCGCGCAACCTTACGCCGGATTCGAAGAGTTCAGCGACTGCACTCAATTGGGCGCCGGATTCGAGCGGCCTTCAGGTCACGGGAATCGAAGATGGACAAACTTTTGTTGCGCGGCTGGATTTGAATCAAACTCTCAAACCTGTCTGGACCGGCGCGGAATCACTCCCGCTCGGGCGCTTCGTTCCCTACGTTTCATTCGCGAATGATGGGAAGACCACCGCCGTCATTCGCCAATCCTTTTTGAAGCCCCCGGAGGTTTGGGCTGGCGCAATCGGCGAATGGAAGCAGATCACACATCGCAATGCCGCTCTGCGGCCCGCATGGGGCGAAGCCAGGAGTCTGCGCTGGACAACGGATATCGGGAGCGTCCAGGGCTGGCTGATCTATCCGCTCAATTTCGACCCGGCAAAAAAATATCCACTGGTGGTGTGGGTACACGGCGGACCCGCATGGGCCGCCCAGCCGATGTGGCCTACTCGCCTCAACTATAGTTTTGCGTTGCCTTCTCAAGGCTACTTCCTGCTGCTGCCGAATATGCGTGGCAGCTACGGCCAGGGCGAGAAATTCACCGGTGCAAACGTGAAGGATTTCGGCTATGGCGATTTCCGCGACATTATGGCGGGCGTGGATGAAGCCATCAAGCAAGCGCCCGTGGACCCGGACCGCCTCGGCATCACCGGCTGGAGCTATGGCGGCTACATGACCATGTGGGCGGTGACGCAGACGAATCGCTTCCGTGCCGGCGTGGCCGGAGCAGGACTTGCGAATTATTTGAGTTACTACGGCCAGAACAAGATTGACGAGTGGATGATCCCCTATTTCGGCGCGACGGTTTACGACGATCCCGCCGTCTATGCCCGCAGCTCCCCGATCACTTTCATCAAGAACGTGAAAACCCCCACGTTGGTCGTCGTCGGCGATCGCGACGGCGAGTGCCCCTCGCCGCACTCCTACGAATTCTGGCACGC
>JBGPZR010000124.1:0-6472 GCA_041493845.1 Terriglobia bacterium
CGCCGCGATCCATGATCGGCTTGGCCAGCCGGCCGAGCTCGGTGCCCTGGGCAACCGCCTCGCGCAACATGTCGCCAGTCGAGAGATGCGGCACGCGATAGCGCTCCGCAACCCGTTTGGCCTGCGTGCCTTTTCCTGCTCCCGGCGGCCCCAGAAATATCAACGCCCGATTCAGCGACATCCGCACCGCCAACGCGATCGCATTAATTGCGACGGCCGCGAAGCCGGCCCTTGCGCACAAATCCCTCGTAATTCCGCATCACGAGCTGGGCTTCGAGTTGCTGCACCGTGTCCATAGCCACGCCGACAACAATCAAGAGCGAGGTCCCGCCAAAATAGAACTGGACATTCAATCCGTCGAGCACGAATCGCCACATGTGTTTGTCGAACCAGTCGCCGACAAGCCATAGGTGCTGCAGGTGGATTCCGGAAATCATCCACTCAGGCAGCAGGCAGACGACCGCAAGATAGATGCCGCCGACAAACGTCAGGCGGGTCAGGATGCGGTTGATGTGCTCGGAAGTGTTCCGCCCGGGGCGTATCCCGGGAATAAACCCGCCGTACTTCCGCATGTTGTCCGCAAGCTCGGTGGGATTGAAAATAATTCCCACGTAGAAGAACGCAAAAAAGATAATCAGCGTGACGTAGATGAGCGTGTACAGCGGTTCGCCCCAGCGAATGGCGCTGGCAAACCTGTCAAAGAACGCCGACTTCTTCGAAAAAATCAGCGCCAGCGTCTGCGGAAATGTAAGCAGGGAGCTGGCAAAAATCGGCGGAATCACGCCGCCGGAATTCACGCGCAGGGGCAGGTACGTCATCTGCCCGCCCATCACTTTGCGCCCCATCACGCGCTTCGCGTATTGCACGGGAATTCGCCGCTGCCCGCCCTCCATGAAGACGATGAAGGCGACCACCGCAAGCATCAGAACGACCAGTCCGATCAGAGCGATCGGTGTGAACGAGCCCCACTGCTGCGTCTTGGCTTTTTCAAAGAGATCACCCACGGCGCGTGGCAGCCCAACCACGATGCCCGAGAAGATGATCAGCGACATCCCGTTGCCGATGCCGCGATCGCTGATCTGTTCGCCGAGCCACATGATGAATGCTGAGCCGGTAGTAAGCGTCAGCATGGTCATCAGGATGAAACGCCATCCCGGGTGATACACAAGCGACTGCCCGGCCATGCTCTGCGTCGTCAAGGTTCTGGCGATCGCGAAGGACTGGAAGGCGCTGAGGATGATGGTTAGATAGCGCGTGTACTGCGTGATCTTGCGCCGGCCAAGCTCACCTTCCTTCTGCAAGCGCTCGAGATAGGGCCATACGACCACCATCAACTGCAGGATGATGGAGGAAGTAATGTAGGGCATGATGCCGAGCGCAAAAATCGTCAAGCGGCGGAAATTGCCGCCGCTGAAGAGATCAATGATGCCGAGCACCGAACCACGGCCCTGCTCAAAAAGCTGCTGGAGCAGGTCGGTGTTGATGCCGGGCGTGGGAATAAAAGCGCCGAGGCGATACACCCCCAGCAGCGCCAGCGTAAAGAGCACACGATTACGCAGGTCCGGCGTGCTGAAGATGTTTCGAAACGCCTCGATCAGCTTCTTCATTGCAGGATCTCGGTCTTCCCTCCGGCGCGGGTGATTTTCTCCTGCGCCGACTTGCTGAAAGCGTGAGCGCGCACAGTCAGCGCGACTTTCAATTCGCCGTCACCCAGAATTTTTACGCCGTCGTGCCGGGCGCGCACAATGCCTGCACCCGAAAGAAGCTCCGGCGTCACCGTTTCGCCTGCCGGGAATGCATTCAACGTTTCGACGTTCACTACCGCGTAGGTCTTCGGAAACGGGCTCCTAAAGCCGCGCTTCGGCAAACGCCTGTGCAAGGGCATCTGGCCGCCTTCGAAACCTGCGCGACGCGAATATCCGCGGCGGGACTGCTGCCCCTTGTTGCCCGCGCCGGAAGTCTTTCCCAGCTTCGAGCCCATGCCGCGCCCGACGCGCACTTTGCGGTGGCGCGAGCCGCGCGGCGGCTTCAAATTCGAGAGTGTCGGTTTCTCAGCCATCCCTACTCCTCAATCCTTACGAGATGATGAACCTTGGCGATCATGCCGCGAACGGCGGGGGTGTCTTCCCGCTCGACTACTTGATTCATGCGGCGGAATCCCAGGCCGCGGATGGTGGCGCGCATGCCGCGCGGGCAGCCGATAAAGCTGACCACCCACTTGATTCTCAGCGTCCCCGATTTTTTCGTCGTCTTCGCCATCGTTTGCTCGCGGAACGGCTAGGATGCAGCCACTTCCTCCGCCGCTCCCTTGCCGCGGGATTCGGCAACTTTCGCCGCGTCTTTCAAGTGCAGCAGCGCATCGAACGTCGCCTTGATCACGTTGTGCGGGTTCGAAGTGCCCAGTGATTTCGTCAGCACATTCTGAATTCCCGCAACCTCCATCACGGCTCGCACCGGGCCGCCAGCAATCAAGCCGGTGCCTTCGGGCGCGGGCTTCAGCAGCACTTGCCCCGAGCCGTAGTGGCCGATCACTTGATGCGGAATGGTCGAGCCTTTCAGGTTGAACTTCACCATGTTCTTCTTCGCTTGCTCGATGGCTTTGCGAATGGCCATGGGAACTTCGCGGGCCTTACCCATCCCGAATCCGGCGTGGCCGTTCTGGTCACCGACGACGACGAGGGCCGAGAAGCTGAGATTCTTTCCGCCCTTCACCACTTTCGTGACGCGGTTGATCGAGACCACCTGATCTTTCAGGTTGGCCATGTTGGTGTCCATATGCCGGCGGACGGAAAGGATGTCTTTGAGCTCTTGTTTCGCCATAAATTTTAGAACTTCAGGCCCGCCTCCCGGGCCGCTTCGGCAAGCGCCTGAATGCGACCGTGATATTGGTAGCCGCCGCGGTCGAAGACCACTTTGTCCACGCCCTTGGCTTGCGCGCGCTCGGCAATCGTCTTGCCAACGACTTTGGATGCGGCAATATTCCCGCCGCCCTTGATCAGCTTGCGAACTTCTTTGTCGAGCGAGCTGGCGGAGACGATGGTCCGAGCTGTATTGTCGTCAATCACCTGCGCGCGAATATGCTTGGCGGAACGATGAACGCACAGGCGCGGCCGCTCGGATGTGCCCGCAATCCTCTTGCGCATCCGCACGTGAATTCGCCGGCGGTGCGCCTCTCTCGATAATCTTCGAACTGGTGCTGCCACGCTGGTTCTCCTCCCCGGCTAGGCGGCCGCGGTCTTCGCGCCGGCCTTGCCGGCCTTCTTCTTCAGGCGCTCGCCCGTGATGCGAATGCCCTTCTGCTTGTAAGGATCGGGCGGGCGCAGCCGGCGCAGATTCGCGGCCACCTGGCCCACCTTGTTTTTGTCCGCCCCGGTGACCGTCATGTGCGTCTGCTTCTCGACGGTGATCACAATGCCTTCGGGGATGGGGAACTCGATTGGATGCGAATAGCCGAGCGCCAGAACAACGTTCTTGCCTTTCACTTCCGCGCGATAGCCCACGCCGACGATGTCGAGGTCCTTCTTGAATCCGGTGGTGACGCC
The DNA here is from genome assembly GCA_041493845.1 of Terriglobia bacterium. Taxonomy (GTDB): domain Bacteria; phylum Acidobacteriota; class Terriglobia; order Acidiferrales; family UBA7541; genus Palsa-295. Next base: position 3,543 of record JBGPZR010000124.1, read on the forward strand.
GGTGACGGCATTCGCCACCAGCGCGCGCGCCAGGCCGTGCAAAGCGCGCTGCTCTTCCGACTCACGCTTGGCGACAAGCGTGCTGTCCTTCTGCTCGAAGTGAATTCCGCGTGGCAGGGGGACGCTCATCTTGCCTTTGGGGCCCTGCACATCAACGGTGCCGTCCTTGATCTGCACCTTGACGCCGGACGGGATCGGAATTACCTTGTTTCCAATTCGCGACATAGCTCTATCGGTTCCTCTTGGTCTCCAGTTTCGTTACCATACTTCGCACATCAGTTCACCGCCGACGCCTGCTTTGCGTGCCGACTGCCCTGTCATCAGGCCGCGTGGCGTGGAAAGAATCGAGATGCCCATTCCGCCGACAACCGGGCGGATGCCTGTCTTGCCGATGTAGCGGCGTGAGCCGGGGCGCGAGACGCGCCGGAGATCGGTGATCACGCTGCGGCGGTCCGGCGTGTAGCGCAGGAACACGCGCAGTGTTTTCTTGCCTTTCTCTTCCACCACTTTGTAATTCGAGAGATAGCCCTCGTCCTTCAGGATGCGTGCAAATTCCACCTTCAACTTCGAAGAGGGCAGGTCAACGCGCGGATGCTTCGCGCGCGCGGCGTTGCGAATCCGCGTCAGCAAATCGGCAATGGGATCGGTGGTCATTCGTTGTTCCTTAGAGCTTCCTTTCCTTGCTCAAAGCTTCGTTACCAACTGGCTTTCACCACGCCGGGGATTTCTCCCTTGAGCGCGAGGCCACGGAAACAGATGCGGCACATCTCAAACTTGCGGAGAAACCCGCGCGGGCGTCCGCAGATCCGGCAGCGGTTGCGCTTGCGGATCTTGAACTTCAGCTTTCGCCGCATTTTCGCGAATTGACTGGTGCGCGCCATACTCGCTCGCTCTCCTTACGTCCGCCTATTGAGCTCGGAAGGGCACGCCGAGCAGCTTCAGCAGCTCGCGCCCCTCTTCGTCGTTGCGGGCCGTGGTGGTGATGGTGATGTTCATGCCCTTGATTTTGTCCACGCGCGTGTAATCGATTTCCGGAAACACGAGCTGGTCTTTCAGGCCAAGAGTGTAATTGCCGCGGCCGTCGAAAGAGTTTGGCGGCAAGCCTTTGAAATCGCGCACGCGCGGGAGCACGATCGCCGACAGGCGGTCGAGGAACTCGTACATCCGCTCGCCGCGCAGTGTGACCATGCAGCCGATCGGCATTCCTTTGCGAATCTTGAAATTCGCGATGGATTTCTTCGCGCGCGTGATCACGGGCCTCTGCCCGGTGATCTGTCCCAGCTCGGCGGCGGCCGTATCGAGCAGCTTCACGTTGGCACTCGCTTCGCCCAGACCGATATTGACCGTCACTTTCTGCACGCGCGGAACGGCCATGTTGTTCTTGAAACCGAAGCGCTTCGCAAGCGCCGGCATGGCCTCTTTGCGGTACTTGTCATGCAAACGGGTGATCATTCTTCCTACGCCTCTTCTTGTCTCGGTTGCTCGATTGCGATCTTGCGTTTCCTCGATCTCTAATTCTCAAAAGGGGTGTTGCAGCGGCGGCATGTGCGCACTTTCGTGCCGTTCGGCAGCGCCGTATGCCCCACGCGCGTGTGCTTCCCGCATCCCGGGCAGATCAGCATCACGTTTGAAACCTGCAGCGGCGCTTCTTTTTCCAGGATGCCGCCCTTGATATTCTTCGACGGATTCGGGCGCGTGTGCCTCTTCATGATGTTGGCGTGCTCGACCGTCACGGTGCGCTTCGCGCGATTCACCGAAAGCACTTTTCCGGTCTTGCCCTTTGACCGCCCGGACATCACTTTGACCATGTCGCCGTGACGGATGCTTAGCGGCGCTGGTTGTTCGTTGGTTTCTCTCATCGCTACCACACTTCCGGAGCCAGCGAGACGATCTTCGTGAATTTTTTCTCGCGCAGCTCTCTGGCGACCGGGCCGAAAACGCGTGTCCCGATCGGTTCGTTCGCATCGTTGATCAGTACGGCGGCATTGTCGTCGAAGCGGATGTAGGTGCCATCCCTTCGCCGGTGCTCTTTTCTCGTGCGCACCACCACCGCCTTCACCACTGTGCCCTTCTTGACCTGGCTGTCCGGGGTCGCCTCTTTCACGGAAGCGGTGATGACGTCGCCCAGTCCGGCCACCAGTCCTGCATCTCCTCCGATGGGGAGGATGCAGGTCAACTGGCGCGCGCCGGAATTATCGGCCACCGTCAGCCATGTCCGCATCTGAACCATGTTCGTGCTCCCTTATCTCTTCGCGGCGTTGGAGGCTCAGGCGACGCGCCTGGAACGCGCGATCACTTCCTTGAGCCGCCACCGCTTCAGCTTCGAAAGCGGCCGCGTGGAAACAATTCTTACCGTATCGCCCACGCGCGCTTCTCTGGCCTCATCGTGCGCGTAGTATTTCTTCGCGAAGCGAATCACGCGCGGATAGAGCGGATGGCGCGTGGTGCGCGTCACCTTGACGACGATGGTCTTCTCCATCTTCGCGCTGGTCACCACGCCGACTACTTCCTGCCGCGCTCCGCGCTCCGGAGCGCTCTGTTTCACCGCCGCTGCTTCATTCGCCATTACGCCTTCCTCAATTCAGTTTCGCGCAGCAGTGTCTTGACCCGCGCCAGATCGCGCTTCGCCTCGCGCAGCTTCTTCAAGCCTTCGGCCTGACCGGTCGAGAGTTGAAACCGCAGGCGGAAAATCTGTTCGGCCAGCTCGCGTTGCTGCACTTCGAGCTCGTTCGGATTCATCTCGCGGAATTTTTCAGCACGCCGCGCCATCAGAGTTCCTCCGCCCGGCTGACGAACTTCGTCCGGATCGGCAGCTTGTGCGCCGCCAACTTCATCGCTTCCGTCGCCGCGGCCAGATCCACTCCCGCCATCTCAAACATCACGCGTCCCGGCTTTACCACCGCCACCCAGTGGTCCGGTGGCCCTTTGCC
>JBGPZR010000249.1:0-4199 GCA_041493845.1 Terriglobia bacterium
CTGGAATTTTTGCATGGCTGCGACCGTGTTCAAATCCCACTTGCCGTTAGGCTCGCCCTTGTAATAGCCGCCGCGCGCGAGTGCGGATTGAATCTCCGAGATGCGCTGCGGCGTGGGGGCCTTCTGAGTCGGCTCGCGGCGCGAGCGACGCTTCTTTGATTTCTTTTTCGTTGTGGATGATGTGCTGGGAGCGGACGCTGAGCCGGACGAGTTGGCGTGCGAACCCGATTGCTGCGGTTTGCGCGTGCTTGCGTGGGAGCCCGGGACTGCGAGCGACAAAATCAGCATTGCCACGGCGATAGCGAACGGTTGCGTCGAGGGCTTCATTCTGGCACAGGACATTTTCATATTATCGCGCATTCGGGGATTCTCTCAAGTGGGTGAAAGGAGCGGGAGCGCTTATCAGGCAATGGATGCGCGTCCTTCCGATTTTTGTTGGTTGCCTTTGGCGCGAGAGTAGCTCGGAAGAGCACAGCCAGGATTGGCTGTGCCACAAGGGCAAGAGAAAGAGCCGGCCCTTCGGCTGCGCTCTGGACAGGCAGGATGCCAGCGGTACGAACAGCGCGGGGCAGGATGCCCTTCCCGCCGCGGCGGGCTCAGGACAAGCCGGCGGTACGAACAGCGCGCGGTCCGGGATGACAATCTTCACTGCTCCGCGGATTCGGTTGCAGCGCGAGGAGCGCACGAATTGCGGTTCGCTATTTTTCGGGGACGGCGCCGGCGAGGAACAGCGTAAGGACGCGGTCCGTGTCGGTGCGGCGCGCGACCTTGAAGAGCACGTCCTGGCCCTTCTTGAGCTGGCCCATCTCGCGGCGATAGTCGGCGAGCGTGTTTATGGGAGCGTGATTGATTTCGGTGATGACGTCGCCGCGCGCGAAATCAACGTCCTCGGCAAAGCTCGCGGGCTCGACTTCACTGACGACCACTCCCGTGAGCTTGCCCATGCCCAGCTTGTGCGCGAGGTCAGGCGTCAATTCTTCGACGTGCAATCCGAATTGCGCGGGCTCTTCGGCCTTGTCCGGCTTGTCTTCCGCGTTCCGCGCAGTCTGCGGGAAAATCTTCGAGCGGTCGGCGACCGTGAGCGTCACGTCCTTGGCTTCCTTGTTGCGGACGTAGCGGATTTGCACGGACTGGCCAATGGGAGTCTGCGCGATGGGGTTTACCAGATCGGCGCCGGTATGCACCGGATTGCCGTTGATGTTGGTGATCACATCGCCCGGTTGCAGCCCGGATTTATCGGCGGGGCTGCCCGGCTCGACAGCCTCCACGACGATTCCGTAGGGCGCGCCGAGTTCTTTCATCAGGACGGGATTATTGCTGCGATCTTCCTGGAAGGTGATGCCGATGGAGCCGCGCGTGACTTTGCCGACGGTGATCAGTTGGTTGTACACGCTGATGGCGGTATTCGAAGGCAGCGCGAAGCCCACGCCTTCGAAGCCGCGACTGCCGGTATAAATTGCGGTGTTGATGCCGATCACTTCTCCGGCCATGTTGACAAGCGGGCCGCCGGAATTTCCGGGATTGATGGCAGCGTCGGTCTGAATGAAGCGCTGGAATTGTTTGCCGACTGTGGTGCGATCCTTGGCGCTGACGATTCCGGCGGTGACCGTGGAATTGAGGCCAAACGGGCTGCCGAACGCGAGGACCCAGTCGCCGACCTGGACGCCGTCGGAGTTGCCGAGCTTGGCGACGGGCAGATCATGGTTCGCTTCAATCTTGATGACAGCCAAGTCGGTGTCTTTGTCCGTGCCGATCACCTTGGCGCTGAACTTACGCGGATCGCCATCCATGGCCACTTGAATTTTGGTGGCCTGGTCAATCACGTGGTCATTGGTGAGGATGAAGCCTTTCTTGTCCACGATGACGCCGGAGCCAAGGCTGCGCTCGGCACTGGGGCCGTCGTCGGGCGAATCAAAAAAGCGGTCGAAGAAATCCTGGAAGGGATCGTTGTAGTGGCGCGGCTTTTTCGAGCCTTTGGGTTTTTCGATCACCTGCGTGGTCGAGATGTTCACGACCGCGGGCCCGAGTTTCTTGGAGATGCCGGAGAAAGTGTTGGAGAGCACAATGGGGTCGGGAATGGCGAGAAGCGAGGCGCCGCTGGTGGTGCTCTGGTCGCGCGTGGCCAGGGCGCGGCCGGAAATGACCGTGCCGATCAGGATGCCGATCCCGAGCGTGACCGCCACGAGGAGGGATGCGAAGACTTTGCGCCTTTTCACCCAGGTCAGCAGCTCTTGAAATTGAATGCCCATGTTGGTGCTCCCTCCAACTGGCCGAAAAAATGGCGAATTTTAATTATACCATCCATTGATTCGCGCCAGGGCTGGCCGGTTTCCTGATGTGCACATGCGCAGGACAAGGGGATGGGGTGAATCTGCGAGACTGGCGTGCACAGTCGCAGGCTGCTGGCGCACGCCGGCAGAGCCAGATCAGCTACGGGGCTGCGGCTCCGGATCTTCGATATAGGGTTCGCCCTGGCCCGGCACTACCTGTTCGTCCCAGGCGATATTGTCGTTGGAAGTGTCCGTTCCGGCTGGGGCGAGTTTTTTCTGGGCGCGGCGTTCTGCCTTCATGCGCGCCTTGTCCATGCGCTTCATTTCTTTCTGGCGTTTCTTGAATGTGGTTGTCATCGGATCTCCTTGTGTTCGCCTGGCTCAGGGGGCCAGGTCCCGGCGGCAGAGCCGCCCGCTCCGAAAGGGCCGGAGCAATCAGTACGAAAGAAAGTGTTCAGTTACCAGCGCGGCTCGCGCGGTTGGCGCGCGACTTCGCGATAATCCTCGTTCGAAAATCTCTCCCGGCCGCCACCGCCGCTGTTACCGCCGCCCCGCGGGCCGCCTGGTCCACGCGAGCCGCTTCCGCCGCGCGGTCCACCGGCCTCCTTGGGACGAGCTTCGTTTACCTTCAGGTTGCGGCCGCCGATCTCTTTCCCATCGAGAGCGGCGATGGCTTTTGCCGCCTCTTCGTCGTTGGGCATTTCCACAAAGCCGAAGCCGCGCGCCCGCCCGGTCTCACGATCCATGGCCACATGCACCCGCGCGAGCTGCCCGAACGGTTCGAACAGCGCGCGCAAGTCCGCCGCCGTCGTCTGGAAACTCATGTTGCCCACAAACAGATTCTTCATGCTCTTTCTCTCCTCAATATAGTGCAACACCGCCGACGAGATACCGCAATATACGGCCGAATCGCAATTCCACAAATGCGCCGAATGAACCGGAGGAACTCGGGTGTGGCAGGCCCTTAACGACGCTCGAATAGACCGGGAAGCGCTCCAAATCGCTACTGAGCGCACTCTTACTATACCATGGATGACCCTGTCGCTTGGGAACTATCCTGTCTGGGGTGCAATCGATGCGCGAACTGCGATGGCTTGGCGGAAGCCGCGCGGGCTTGCTACAATGCGAACGGCAGGTGACGACAAGCGACCGTATGGCTCCACGCACTCTCTTCGAAAAAATTTGGGATGCCCACCTGGTACACGAAGCCCCGGGCCAACCCTCGCTGATTTACATTGACCGCCATCTCATCCATGAGGGCACCTCCCCGCAGGCGTTTGCGGGGTTGAAAGCGGCGGGGCGCAAAGTGCGCCGGCCGGAGCTGACTTTTGCCGCGATGGACCACTCCGTCTCAACGAAGGACCGGCTGCTGCCGGTGGTCGATGCAGATGCGCGGGGGCAATTCGAGGCGCTGGCGCGAAACTGCGAAGAGCACGGCGTGAACCTCTTCGACATGCACAGCAAAAATCAGGGCATCGTGCACATCATCGGGCCGGAACTGGGCATCACGCAGCCGGGACAAACGATTGTCTGCGGCGACAGCCACACTTCCACGCACGGCGCGTTCGGCGCGCTGGCCTTCGGCATCGGCACAAGCGAAATCGAGCACGTGCTGGCCACGCAGTGCCTCTCGCAGTTCAAGTCGAAGACCATGAAGGTGGAATTCCGCGGCAAGCGCCCTCACGGCGTCACCGCCAAAGACATGATTCTGGCTGTCATCGGCAAAATCGGGATCGCCGGCGGCAACGGGTACGTCCTCGAGTACATGGGCGAAGCGGTGCGCGGGCTTTCGATGGAAGGCCGCATGACCATGTGCAACATGTCCATCGAAGGTGGCGCGCGCGCGGGAATGGTTGCGCCGGACGACACCACCTACGCCTACCTCGAGAAGCGGCCGTTCGTCCCGCGCGGAAGAGAATTCATGATGGC
>JBGPZR010000102.1:0-7107 GCA_041493845.1 Terriglobia bacterium
CCGTAAAGCCCGCGTTGCTTGATGCCGGAAAAATAGAGCGCGGATTCCCGCAGAATCTTGCTGGGGATGGTTCCCGTGTTGACGCAAGCGCCTCCGAAGTCCGGGCTTGCTTCCACGATTGCGACTCGCTTGCCGAAATAGGCAGCCTGAGCGGCTCCCTTCTCGCCCGCTGGACCAGTGCCGATGACCAGCAAATCGTAGTGCTGCAAGAATGGCCTCCTCAGCTTACGTCGTTGCGGGCTCCGCAAGATTCCTTGCCCACGGCGGCGAGCGCACCCCGCCCCGCCAGTATCGCGCCCATCACCGCAGCAGGGCGTTCACCTGTCGCATCTGACGGGCAAACCGGGCGGGATCGTACGCTGATGGGTTCTCGAGTTGTTGGAATAGCCCGCTGATGGTGGAGCGCAATTCAGAAGCGTTCGGCAATTTGTCGTTCCGGTCGTAAGCGACAAAGAGCGATTGGAGAACCATGGCCGCTTGTGCTGCGGCGTGTTCGCCCTGGCCCGCGATGTCGTCCGCATCGGCTGATATTTTTTGCAACAGGCGCAAAGCCACCGCGGGATCATAAGGCGAAGAATTGATTTTCACCGAGAGTTCCTGCGCTACAGTCGCGGCATTCGTTGCGGCTGCGGCAACCGCGTCGCGATCCGGATTGAGTTGGCTCATCAACTGGCTCAGGCGCAAAATCTCCGCATCGAGTTTCTCGGCATTGCTGCCATCCATCTGATGCACCACTTCCCGGAACACGGCATAGCGGGAGGCATTCCAGGGCGGGTCGCCTGGGCGACGCCCGGGATAGCCACGCGCTTGACGCCAACTCTGTTCCGGCGGAGTCAAGCTGTGATGGCACGCGTAGCACTGCAATTCGGAGTATTCCGGCCAATTCTTACCGCGCGTACGTGACGCGAGCCGCAACAGTGACTGCCGCAACTGCACTGCCTGGCCGGTCGTCAGCTCGCGAACATCGTACCAGGGATCGCTGCCCGCATTTTGGCCGAGCTCCCCGGGTTCCTTCCAGTGCCTGGGCATAACGGCGGAAAAAGAGTCGAGCTCGAAATAGAGATCGGGGTGGCCAGCCGCAATCATCGCGTGATCTACGGATTTTTCTTCGCTGCCTAAATGGCAGGAGAGGCATTTTTCCGTCCGCTTGGTCAGGTTGCGCGTGTCGAACATTCCCAGGCTGAGTGATTTTTCGTGCGACCAATCGCGTTCGGTGTGCGGACCCAGCCAACCCGAGGCCGGCCCGTGGCAACTCTCGCAACTTACGCCCTCGCTCAACTCGAAAGTCCGAGCGCGTTCGGCAGGAGGCACATCGAGTGCATGGCACGCGAGGCATTTGGGCGCGCTCTCCGCCTTGCCCAGCCCCAAAATGCCGGCCATCCGCTCGCCAATGTTGCCAGTGAGTGCCGCGTAGGACCTGGAGTGCTTGTCCTTCACGATCCAGGTGCTGTACTCATTCTGGAGAACGCGATTCTCCATCCGCGGCTGAATGCTCCCGTGGCAACTGCTCGAAGCGCAGGATCCGGGACCGGTGTACTTGCCCGACCCGTCTGGCGCGCTCCCGAGCGCGATCAGGGCCACGCGGGGGCCCTGCGAAAGGCTTTCGGACGGCATGATGGACGCAGCGAATAAGGCGACGCCGAAGACAAGGAACACGCGCAATTGGTGAGAGCGCTCTGCTGCCGGCATCTTTTTCATTTTCGGTTTGAGAGGGCGGGACACGTTGCCGCGGAATCAGCAAAAAAAAATGACCAACAAATTCGAGCACTTATACTACCCGCTACCAGCCAAGTCAACGAAATCCAGTCGTCCATCGAGCGAAGATATGCAATGTGCGCACGGCCCCCACTTGCACTGTGGACTTGCCCTGGGAGATTTGTTATATGACTGCATGAGATCAGGCGCGCTCAGCCGCATTTGTTTTCCACGACAGGAATCATTGACCTCCCGCTGCAGGGAGTTTGACGTTGATTTTCGATGAGCTGAGGGAGATTCAGCGTCAGTTCGGTTACCTACCTGCCGAGCAGTTGAGGGCTTTGGCTCAAAAAATTGATTTGCCGCTCTATCGCCTGCATGGAGTGGCCAGCTTTTATCCACATTTCCGCCTTACCCCGCCTCCCAAGGCCGATGTGCGCGTTTGCCAGGACATGTCGTGCCACCTTCGCGGCGCTGCTCAACTTCGCTCCAGCCTGGAATCAACTTTTCCACAAACCGGTCAGGCCGGGGGCAGCCAGAATGTTGCCATTCGCAACGTCTCATGCCTTGGCCGATGCGGCGAGGCTCCAGCAGTTTCTATCAACGACCACATTTTCGCCGGGGTCAGCGAAAATCGCGTGAGGGAGATGGTCCAGGGCCTTCTATCCGAGGGCAACTTGCCGGAACCTCCTCGCACGCAACAAGGCGTGGAATGCGCCTCGGATCCTTACCGGGGCCAGCAGCGTTACGGCGCCGTCCGGCGCCTCGTCGAATCGCGCGATTGGGATTCGGCGTTCGCGACGCTGAAATCGTCCGGCCTTCGAGGGTTGGGCGGCGCCGGATTTCCCACCGAGTCGAAATGGCAACTTGTCCGCCAGGCGCCGGGGCCAGAGAAATACATCGTCTGCAACGCGGACGAAAGCGAGCCCGGCACCTTCAAGGACCGTTTCATACTGACAAATCTCCCGCACCTGGTAGTCGAAGGGATTATTGTTGCCGGCCTGCTGACCGGCGCGCCAAAAGGGATTCTCTACATCCGCCACGAGTATGAGGAGCAGGAAAGAATTTTGGAGGATGAAATCCGGCGCTGCCGTGAAGCACGCCTCCTGGGATCGGGCATCCTCGGCAGCGAACTTTCCTTCGAGTTGGAAATTTTCGTCAGTCCTGGCGGCTACATTTGCGGCGAGGAGAGCGCGTTGCTGGAAGCCATTGAAGGCAAGCGGGCCGAACCTCGAAACAAGCCGCCATTTCCCGTCCAGCAGGGGCTGTGGAACAAACCGACGGCCATCAACAACGTCGAGACATTCGCAAACGTACCTTCGATCCTGATGCGCGGCGCGGATTGGCACAAGGCCCAAGGCCTGGCCGGTACCGCAGGACTGAAATTCATCGGCGTGAGTGGCGACGTGGTCCGCCCGGGCGTTTACGAAGTGCCCATGGGCACGCCTGTTTCAGAGCTCATTTCGCGCTATGCGGGTGGCCTGCCCTCAGGCAAAAAGCTGAAAGCCTTTGCGCCCTCCGGCCCTTCCGCTGGCTTCTTGCCCGCAGCAATGGCTGACGTGCGGCTCGATTTCAAATCTCTTGCCGACGCCGGCTCGATGCTTGGCTCGGGCGCGCTGGTGGTGTTTGCTGAAGGGACCTGCATGCTCGACATGGCGTTGAACGCGACTCAATTTTTCCGCAATGAATCGTGCGGCAAGTGCGTGCCCTGCCGCGTAGGCTCGCAAAAGCTGGTTGATCTTCTCACCTGCTGGACGCAGGGCCAGGGTTCTTCAACGGATGTGGCGCTGGTCGATGAGCTAGCGGAGGCGCTGCGACTTACCTCCATCTGCGGGCTCGGGCAAGTGGTCCCGGCGCCGATTGCATCGGTGATGAAACATTTCCGCGAAGAGGTGGAGGCGCACCTCTTGCGGCGTGAGTGCCCCTCGCGCGTTTGCTTCTCAAGCGCACAGTCGCAACGGGCAGCGTCGGCTGCGGCTCTGAGGCCCGCGTGAGCGCGCTCATCGAGCTGACGATCGACGGCAGGAAAGTCGCTGTACCCGCGGGCACCACGGTGTTCGACGCTGCGCGTCTGAACGGCGTACCCATCCCCACACTCTGCCATCAGCAGAACGAAACGCCAGTCGGCGTCTGCCGCGTTTGCGTGGTGGATGTTGGCGCGCGCGTGCTCACTGCCTCCTGCATTCGGCCAGTCGAACCCGGTATGGTGGTCACCACCGCCTCCGAAAAAGTGCAGCGCGCCCGGCGGACTCTCGTCGAGTTGCTGATGTCCGATCATCCCAGCCCCTGCGCGCGCCAGCAGCATTCGGGCGATTGCGAGCTGGAAACATTGGCAAAGCGGGAAAATGTTTTGCAGCCGCGTTTTTCGCGGCGCAGCACGAGCCGCGGCAAGGATGCTTCCTCGCCGAGCATCGCGGTGGACTTCGACGCATGCATCCTGTGCGACCGCTGCATCCGCGGTTGCAGCGAAATCCGCGAGAACTTCGTTCTCGGCCGCATGGGCAAGGGCTCCCTCGCAGGAATCGCTTTCGATGACAATCTGCCCATGGGTGATTCCTCCTGTGTTTCCTGCGGGGAATGCATGGTTTCCTGCCCCACTGGCGCGCTCACGAACAAAGGCGTCGCGCAAACTGCGCTCGGTGCGGGCCCCGGTTTCGAACCCGTCGCACTCGACGAGCTCCAGCAGCTTCCATTCTTTCAAGGCGTTTCCGGAACATTCCTCAGTTTGAACCGCGGCGCCATCGTCCGCAGGAATTTCAAACGCGGTGAAATCATTTGCCGCGAAGGTGAGTACGGCTCGACGGCTTTTTACATTCTGGAAGGCAATGCCCGCGTTTCGATTGCCGCCCCCCTGGCGCACGTGAAAACGCAAGGAGCAGTAAAAAAATTCCTCGGCAAGCTTTCCAGCCGCCTGGCACGCCGGCAGGAAGATCACCGTGACGAAGAAACCGAACAGCGATGGATTCCGATTGATGCGCCCATCGATCTGGATTACGACAACCCGGTGGCAGAGCTCGGCCCCGGCGATTTGTTCGGCGAAATGACCTGCATGAGTCTGTATCCCCGGTCGGCCACCGTCCGCGCGACGACCGACTGCACTATGCTCGAAATGCTTCGCAACGTGCTCGACATCATGCAGCGAAATAAGAATTTCCGCGCCCAACTCGACAAGTCATATCGCCGGCGCGCACTCGACACTCATCTGCGCTCCGTGCCCGTGTTTGCCGGTTTGACGCCCGAGTTCATCAGCAGCCTGCGCGACACCGTCGAACTGGTGCGCTACTCTCCCGGCCAGGTGATTTGCCATCAGGGAGACGCCGCCGACAGTTTCTATCTCGTGCGCATCGGGTTCGTGAAGGTCTCCCAAGCGCATCCCGGGGGCAACATGGTGCTGGCCTATCTTTCCCGCGGCGATTATTTCGGTGAGACCGGCCTGCTGGCGGGGGATGTACGCACGGCAACCTGCAGCGCGCTTGACCACGTGGAATTGGTCCGTATGGGAGCGGACGACTTCAATCGCATGGTCGAGCAATTCCCCGATGTCCGCCAAAAACTGAAAGCCGTGGAGCAGGAACGCGCGCAAATGAATCGAGAGCGGCTATCCATAGTGCGCAGCGTTCCCCTCGATAACTTTCTCCAACAGGGTTTGATGGAAGCGCAAAGCCTCTTGCTGCTCGATCTGGATAACTGCACTCGGTGTGATGCCTGCGTGCGCGCCTGCGCCGATGCGCACGACGGAATCACGCGTCTGGTCCGCGAGGGCTTGCGTTTCGACCATTACCTGGTGGCCACTTCTTGCCGCCAGTGTCTCGATCCTTTGTGCATGGTTGGCTGCCCGGTGGGCTCGATCCGTCGCCGGAATTCGCTGGAAGTAATTATTGAAGATTGGTGCATCGGCTGCGGGCTGTGCGCCGAGAATTGTCCCTACGGCAACATCAATCTGCATCCGTTCGACGTCATGATGGATGATCCGGAAAATCCTGGACGGAAGAAGGCGGCGGTGAGACAGAAAGCCACTTCCTGCGATTTGTGCACGAACTACGCCGAGCCGAGTTGCGTTTACGCCTGCCCGCACGACGCGGCCCACCGCGTTGATCCGCGCAAGTTTTTCGCCGGACTGCTCGGGCAGGGCCAGGGCAAGAGTTAGGCACACTGGCAACAAGTACAAAATCTGGCGAACGGGACCAAGAACTTGCGCATTGACCGCACACACAAGAAATGGCTGATTGCCTCTCTCATCATCCTGGGCGTGGCGACCGCCGTCTATATTCCCTACGCCAGGAATTCAACCACGGGACCGAAGGGCGGCAGCGCTATCGGCCTGGCTTTCGGAATCATCGGTTCCGCGTTCATGATTTTTTCCGGCCTGCTTGCCGCGCGCAAGAAGGTGGAGGTCTGGAGACTCGGCCGCGCCCAGTCATGGATGCGCGGCCATTTGTGGCTGGGGCTGTTGAGCCTTCCCCTGATCCTGTTCCACGGAGGATTTCGATTCGGAGGGCCGCTGACGAGTGTGTTGATGGTCCTGCTGATCCTGGTGGTCGCCAGCGGAGTGTTCGGCGCGGCGCTGCAGCATTATTTGCCCAAGGTGATGACCTCGGAAGTGCCATTCGAGACGATCTTCGAGCAGATTGATCATATCCGCGCCCAGCTTCTGGCCGAGGCGGATGAAGTGATTGCGCGCGCATCCGCCCCATTGAAGCTCGTCGCAGCCGCACCCAGCGGAGATTTGGCCGCGACCGCAGACTCAGTTCTGTCCGCTGAAGAAACGCTTGCACCGCTGCGCAGTTTTTATGCCCGCGAGATGCGCCCATTCCTCGAAGACCCCCACGGACGAAATCAGCCGCTCGTGGATGCGGCAAGGGCTCGCGGAATTTTCGACGGGCTGCGCAGGCTTCTCCCTGCCGGCATGCACGAGATGGCAAGAAGTCTCGAAGAAATCTGCGAGGAGGAAAGACAGTTGCGGCGGCAAGCGCGCCTTCATCACTGGCTGCATGGCTGGTTGCTGCTGCACATTCCGTTGTCTTTCGCACTGCTGGTCCTCGGATGTGTGCATGCAGTGATGGCACTGCGTTATTGAAGAGTGAAAACAGCGGGGGATCGTGCCTCGAGCAAAGCTGACTACAAAAAAGCTGGCGCAGCGAATCGACATGCACTACTTCAAGCGCCCGCACCCACTCCGGCGCTGGCGCACGGGGTTGTCGATATTATTGCCGGCGCTCGCGATCGTCTGGTTGGCCTGGGCGGGGCTTACTCACAACGATCGCGTGTACAGCAGTGGCAAGATGTCCGCCGGGCATGCTGTCCTCGCGGCACGGTGTGGCGAGTGCCACGTCAAGCAGGCTGGCTCCTTCAGCGCCAAGGCGAACGACCAGGCCTGCCGCAGTTGTCACGATGGTCCCACACATCATGCCA
>JBGPZR010000191.1:0-5042 GCA_041493845.1 Terriglobia bacterium
CTGGCCGACTTCCTCGAGCGTGTGCTCGCTGCCGTCGTCCAGGCCAAAGCGCATCTTGATGACTTTTTCCTCGCGCGGCGTCAGCGTCTTCAGCACCGAGGAGGTCTGTTCCTTCAGGTTCAAGTTGATGACCGCGTCGGACGGTGAAACCACGGCCTTGTCTTCGATGAAGTCTCCGAGATGCGAATCTTCTTCTTCGCCGATGGGGGTCTCGAGCGAAATCGGCTCCTGCGCGGTTTTTAGAATCTTCCGGACTTTCGCGACCGGAATATCCATGCGCTTGGCGATTTCTTCCGAAGTGGGCTCGCGGCCGAGCTCCTGCACCAACTGGCGCTGCGTGCGCACCAGCTTGTTGATGGTCTCGATCATGTGCACCGGAATGCGGATGGTGCGGGCCTGGTCGGCGATGGCGCGAGTGATGGCCTGGCGAATCCACCATGTGGCGTATGTCGAAAACTTGTAGCCGCGGCGCCATTCGAATTTGTCCACCGCCTTCATCAGGCCGATGTTGCCTTCCTGAATCAGGTCGAGGAACTGCAAGCCTCGGTTCGTATATTTCTTCGCGATGGAAACCACCAAGCGGAGGTTCGCTTCGATCAGTTCTTTTTTCGCCTGCTCGGCTTCCGCTTCGCCCCGAAGAATCACCTGCAGCGCGCGCTTCAATTCCGTGGGGCTGACTTCGCTGGCCAGCTCGATTTCGTTCAGTTCCTGGCGGCGCGCACGCAGGTCCTTGCGCGCTTCGGCCTGGACGTCGGCCTTGGAAGCTTCCACGCGGCGCTCGAGCTTGGTCGTCTCGCGCTCCAGAAAATGGACGCGCTCGACTGTTTGGCGAATCTTGTCGATCAGCCGCTTTTTCTCGAGCGGGTTGAAGTCCAGCTCGCGGAACTTATTCGACATCTCCACGCGCGTCCGCGCCAGCGCATAGCGCACGCGGAGGTAGGGGCGCTTCTTCGAGCGCGGAATTTTCTCGAGCTTGGCGGCCTGCTTCATCGCCTGCAGGTAGAGCTTGGCGACTTTGTCGATCTGCTTCAGCGTTTCCTTGGTTTTCTGCTCGATTTTTTCTTCGGTCAGCTCTTCGTCGTCAAACTGGACGATTTCTTTGATAGAGCGCGAGCCGGTGCGCAGGTCTTCACCAACCTGCAAAAGTTCCTTCAGGATCAGCGGCGCGCGGGTGATGGTTTTCAACACCAGCAACTGCCCGCGCTCGATGCGCTTGGCGATGGCCACCTCGCCTTCGCGCGTCAGCAGCGGCACGGTGCCCATCTCGCGGAGGTACATGCGCACGGGGTCGTTTGTTTTTTCGAGTGTTCCGGGCGTCAGGTCGAGATCGCCGTCTTCCTGGGCGGGTTCTTCCTTCGTAACTTCAGCCGGCTCAGCCGAATCGGCGGCTGCCAGCGCAGCCTTCGCGGTCGAGAGGTCTTCGTATACATCAATCCCGTAGCGCTCAAACGTCGAGAGCAGGTCGTCAATTTCTTCCGAGGAATGCACCTCGGCCGGCAGGATATCGTTCACCTCATCGTAGAGCAGGTAACCCCGTTCCTTGCCCATAGCGATGAGCTGTCGTACCTGATCGTATTTTTCTTCAAGAGCCAACGTCACGCTTTCTCTCCTCTTAAGGCCGGGCAGCGCAGAGGGACAACTTCCCAAGCAAAAAACGGCCGTGGCGAGACACCCCGGCGCGATTCCTCAAAAACTGCATTTGAACGGATAATTTTAAGAAGATCTCTCGAACCCGTTGCCGATCCCTGCGCCCGTACCCATCAAACCCGCGCCCCAATCCACACACCTATATGATGCTTGGCACGTGCCGCCCGTTTCCTCCAAAACCCTACGAGTTTACAACATGCGTCAAGTTTGCGTCAATCAAATGCCGTAAGTTACTGGCTGGCCAGGAGTTTCTGCAATTCCAGCCGCCTGGTCACGAGGCGCCGCAATTCTTCCGCGGAAGGCTTAGACTCGATCTGCTTTTGCAACTCGCTGAGTTCTTCCTCCACCCTCCGGCTCCGAAGGAAACCGAGGCAGTTTTCAGCAGTTTCCCAAATAGGTTCGGGGAAAACCTCAAAAAGTATCTCAAATAGCAGGCGGCGATCTTTTTCCTCGAGCGATGCGCCAAGTTCGGTTGGGTCAGGCCGCTGGCCGGACGTCGCCGTCACGACCAACGCTTCGAAGATTTTTTCCGTCTCCAGCCCGCGATGAAGCCCGGTGGCGGCAATTTCGCGGGCCAGCCTCTCGCGGAAGCCCGCGGCTTCCACCAGCATGTGCAGCAGCAGCCGCTCGGCTTGCTTTACGGCGGGCGTGAGCAGCTCGGCTTTGGGTTTCACTTCGCTGCGGCGCTCCGCGGCGGCGCGGCGCAATGCTTCGCGCAGCACCGGCTCGTCCACGCGCAGCTCGGATGCGATGCGCGTGGCCCATTCGGAACGCAGCAGACGGTTCGGCAGCCGCTGCACGTAGGGCATCAGAAAATTGAGGGCAGCCACTTTGCCCGCGGCCGTGGTGCGATCCATGTGGCGCGCGCGGCCGATCAGGTAATCGAGATAGGGCGGCGCCTTCGCGAGCAATTGGCGGTATGCCTCGGCCCCCTGCTCTTTCAGGAATTTGTCGGGGTCGGCGCCGCCCGGTAGCGTGAGCACGCGCACATCGAATTCTTTTTCGAGCAGCAGCGTGAGCGAGCGCTCGGTGGCCACCTGTCCGGCAGTGTCCGGGTCGTAATTCACCACCACGCGACGCGTGAACCGGCCGAGCAATCTGATTTGCGGCTCGGCGAGGCTGGTGCCGCAACTCGCGACCACGTTGGCGATGCCTGCTCGCGCCACCGCGATTGCGTCCATGTAGCCTTCCACCAAAACTGCAAAATCATTCTGCCGTAGCGCCTCTTTCGCGCGGTCCACGTGGTAGAGGACGCTGCTCTTCGAATAAATCGGCGTCTCGGGCGAGTTCATATACTTCGGCATATCGTCGCCCATGGCGCGCCCGCCAAACGCGATCACTTTCCCGGACTCATTCGCGATTGGGAACATGATGCGCCGGCGGAACCGGTCGTAGAACCGACCGCTCTGATCGCGCGAAAGGAGCCCGGAGGCTTCGAGCAGCTTCTCCGGAAACTTCGCCTTCAGATGCCGCAGCAGCGAATCTCCTGAGGAGGGTGCAAACCCGAGGCCGAAGCGCGTCATCGTCTCACGATCCAGGCCGCGCTCTTCCAGATACGCGAACGCTACCTTCCCTTCCGGGCTTTCGTGAAGTTGTCGCGCGAAGTAAGCGGCTGCTTCGCGATGCATCTCCACCAGCGCCGAGCGCTGCTGGTTTTCCTGCCTCTCTTCCGGCGAGCGCTCGCGCGGCTTCGGAATCGCGATCCCGCATTTCTCGGCAACGGTCCGGATGGCTTCCGGAAACGTGGACTTCTCCATCTCCATCACGAATTTGAATACATCGCCGCCCGCGCCGCAGCCAAAGCAGTGATAAATCTGCTTTACCGGATGGACGGCGAACGACGGCGTCTTTTCCTGGTGGAAGGGGCACAAGCCCGTGAAATTCTGCCCGCTCTTTTTCAAGCGGACGTATTCCCCGATCACGCGGACAATGTCCGCCTGCTGTTTCACGCGCTCCGCGAATGATCCGGCTTCAGCCACCGCTTTTTACCCCTTCAGCTCGGGAGTACGCGGAATCCGAATCCTACCTGACCAAAATGAGCGTCTCCCGTCAAGATGTCCGTCACTTTGAACTCAGCCATGATTGCCATGCTGCTTAGGTCCGTAAATGAGATTCGCGGCTTGTCGGAGAATTTCTTTCGGAGCTCGAAGGCTTTCAGAAATCGCGGCTCCGTAACAGTCTCAATCCGGATGTACGCAGAACGCAACAAACCTTCACAAAAGTTCAGAGCTTCTCTGTGCGGGCGGCGCCGAAACAAAAGAGTGAATGTCTCATTCAAAATGAAATTAGATGTAAGGACACCGCCGGGGCGACTGCTGAATTCTTCGTAGCAGGCGACGGCTTGAGAATGATGCGCATCTTTTGGATCGGCCAAGACCAGCCACCCCCATGTGTCCACGAAGATCTTCAAGCGTGATCTTCCCCGTACAATTCGTTGTCAATCTCGGCGGACAATTTCCCATCCCCGGTGGTCCCGATAACGTCCAGGAACGGATCACGCTTCCTTTCCAGAATGATCCGCAAATCTCGGATACCGGCTTCGGAAAATACTCCGTTTTCGACCGCACTGCGAAAGAGTTCGACAAAATTTCCTTCCTCAATCACTAAATGAACGCGATTGTGGCGCCCGTTCTTGTTCTTGCAAAATCGCAGCGCTTCCCAACTGCGCCCATTCAAGGCGAACAGATTTCTTTCGATTCTCGCTTGCTGCGCAGTTCCCTCCCAATCGTAAGTCCCGACAGCCCTTTGTTCGACCGTAACCATCTTTGACTTAGCCATAGAGTGCTCCAGTAGATTACTACTAGAATTCTAGTAGATTCGAGTAGATTCTAGTAGATCATACACTGATAAGCAAGCACTTAATCTTTGAGCTCTACCACTGTGATCGCTTCACCGCCGCGCTCTGGTTTTTCATGGGCGATTTTCTCCACCAACGGATGAGAGTTCAGGAATTCTGCCAGGCCGCGGCGCAGGGCGCCCGTGCCGTGGCCATGAATGATGCGCAAGGATGGCCTTCCGGCGAGCGCCGCTTCATCAATGAATTTGTCAACGCGGCTTGTGGCTTCTTCGACCGTGTTCCCGATTACATTGATCTCGTCGGCCACCGGTTCATCGCTGGCTTGCGCAGAAACTGTGATGCCGCGTGGGCGGGCGGCTGCAGCGGCACCACTTGCGGGCTTCGATTCCGCCTCCAATCCCACGATGTCGCTCAGGGCAACTTTCATTCGCAGCGGGCCGGCCTGCACTTCCGCGGTGCGGCCGTCGTGACGGCGAAAAACAACCGGCTGCTTGAATCCTTTCACCTCCACGCGCTGGCCGGCGGAGAGCAGTTCCGGCGCGACAGGTTTCGCGGGGCTGGGGGCCGTGGCGCCGAGATCCGGCTGCGACGCCGCAAG
>JBGPZR010000314.1:0-3447 GCA_041493845.1 Terriglobia bacterium
CAGCGTCCACGTCGGTGCATTCGGCACCCCGCGGGAATATCTGGACCAGTTTCTCGAGAGCGCGAAGGCCGCCGGCGAAAAAATGTGGCCTATGCCCATGGATGAGGAATACGAGGAGATGATCAAGAGCACCATCGCGGACATCCGCAACACCAGCACCGGCAAAGGCGGCGGCGCGATCACCGCCGCTTGGTTCATCAAAGAATTTGCTGAGGACACGCCGTGGGTGCATCTCGACATCGCCGCCACCTGCTGGGTTGACGATGGGAAGCCCTGGCTTGCAAAGGGCCCAACCGGCGTCGCCATCCGCTCCATCATCGATTTCGCCATGAAGCTCTAGCGGCGGCTTGTTCGGTCGCAGCTGAACTTGCCTGCACTGAGCCTGCCGAATGTGTCCCGAGCGAAGCCGAGGGAGCCGCTACATCTTCTCGGGCGGGGTGATCCCCATCAGCGCGAGTGCGGTGACCAGTTGTTCGCGCACCAGCGCGGTCAGCAGCAGCAAGAACGCGCGCTTCTCCGCGTCCTTCTCCGACAGGATGTGGTGCTTGTGGTAGAACACGTTGAAGCCCTGCGCCAGCTCGAACGCGTAGCGCGCGACGAAGGCCGGCTCCTGCGCTGCAACCGCAGCCTCAACCCGCGCGCCCAGTGACCCTGCCAGCAAAATCAAATCCCACAAATCATCTCCAGCAGGCGCGGCGAGAAATTTCGACGCATCCAGCTCGCCGCTCTTCAACCGTGCCAGGTTTGCTGCGTCTTCCTTTCCAAAGTTGGGGTCGAGTTCCGCGCCTTTCCGCAAAATTCCATTCACTCGCACCACCGCATACTGCACGTACGGGCCGGTCTCACCCTCAAAGCTGAGCGCGTCCTTGAAATCAAACGCGATCACGGTCGAGCGTGTGAACCGCAGCAGGAAATACCGCAGCGCGCCGATTGCCACCGCGTGTGAAATCGCCGCGCGCTCCGCCTCCGGCTCATCCGCGTGACGCGCGTCCACTTCGCGCCGCGCACTCTCCTCCAGCCGATCGAGCAGGTCGTCGGCCTTCACTCCCTGTCCCTTCCGCCCGCTAACCTCGACGTAAGGCTTCTTCGCATCTTCCTCGGGAATCTCGTAGCCCATCTCGCGGGCGCAGCGCGGCGTGAGCGCCACCACGTTGTAGGCGAAATGCTTCAGATGATCCGCTTCCTCGTTGTATCCGAGCGCGCGCAGGCCCGCCACCACCACCTGTTGTGGATAAGCCTGCCGCGAATCAATCACGTTGAACACGTCGTGCGCGTGCCCGAACTGCGGGGCGCCTGGATCGTCGCGCTCGCTCGACGTCACCCAGGCCTCGTGCCCGTCCAGATGCTTGTGAAAGCGGCGGTAGTGGAAGTCGCGATCGAGAAGGCCGAATTTCCAGAGATGGTAGGCGATGTCCTTGCCGACGTAGGTGACCGTCCCATTCGACCGCACGATGATCTTTGCCTCGGCCTCTTCCGTGGGCTCCTCTTTTCCTTCAGCGGCCTCGCGGTCGGAGGGGAGCTGCATCACCCAGCAGCCGGCATTTTTGCCGCTGGTCGCAAGCTGAATCGCTCCGCGCGCTTTCAGCATCTCGAACGCAGCGTCCCAGAATTTCAAGTGCAGGATTTCGCTTTCGCGAGACAGCAGGTCGTAATCAATCCCCAGGCGGTCGAGCGTGCGCAGGTGGCAGTGCACAATGGCGGTGGAAACCAGTTCCGCCATTTTGGCAGTCTCGCCGTGGCCCTCTTCGATGTCTTTCAGAATTTGCGCGCGCAGCTCGAGCCGCGACTTGTCCTCCGCCAGAAACAGCGTGACGCGCGTGTAGAGGTCCCAGCAGAGGTAATCAAACTTGGGCTTGGCAGTCAGCGCGCGAACATCGTCCAGAGATTTCTTTTCGAGGTGCAAAAAGCCCAGCACCACGTCGGCCACTTGCACGCCCGTGTTGTCAATGTAGTTTTGAATTTCCACGCGCCGGCCGGAATGGCGCAGAAGCCGCCCGAACGTATCGCCCAGGACGGCGTTGCGCAAATGGCCGATGTGCGCGGCCTTGTTCGGGTTGATGGCCGTATGCTCGACAATGGTTTTGGGAGCAGTCGCCGGAGCGGTGACAGCTTCGTGCCCCGCTTCCGCGCTCGCGTGGCGAAAAAATGCCGCGCGGTCAAAAAACAGATTCAGGTAGCCGCCACCCGCCACTTCTACGCGCGCCATGCCTTCGATCGGCTTCAGCGAATTCGCAATTTCCTGCGCCAGCGCTCGTGGCGGTTTCTTCAGTTGCTTCGCCAGTTCGAAGCACACCGGCGACGCCACTTCGCCCATGGCCAGCTTCGGCGGGCGCTCCGTCACCACCGGCACATCCGTCTTGTAGCGCTCATGGATATGGTGCCGCAGCGCTTTGCGAATTCGATCCTCGACCGCTTTATACACACGCCTCCTTGGCCTGAATGAATCCCGCGATTATAGGGAACCCTTCCGAGCCCGTCAAAGCAGCAGATGGTTCGGTATTGGGTTGGTTTGAACTTCTCAAGATTCACACTTGGTCCGAGTTCGTGTCATTATGAGCCATGCCAACCGGGAAAGCTGAATGCCAGCGAGATAGGAATCAATGAGCAGGATGATGTCGATTGTTGTGTGGTGTTGCCTGACCGTGCTTGGGGCAAGCATGATCTATTGGTCTGGACAACTTTCAGTGCGTTATAACGCCTGGACTACGAGATTTCGCGAGCGGCACCCGCATATTAATCCGCCGCCAACCCCTCAAATGCGGAAATTGAACACGAAAATAATGACGTGGCTCTTTCGCTTTCTGGGCGCGTTGTTTGTTCTTCGCTCAATCTTGGCACTAATCGACGTCCGGAATTCAAACTGACCCACTGCCGCCCTTCGAGCTTATTTGACACCGTTCAGCGGGCCAGACTAGTATCGAATTTTCGCGCGACTTGCGATTACCGTGAGAAACCGATGAAGAGCGTAGGAATCGCATATTTCGATTGTTTTTCGGGCATCAGCGGCGACATGGTGCTGGGCGCGCTGGTGGATGCCGGGGCGGACCTGCGCGCGATCGAGACGGATCTGCGGCGGCTAGGGCTTGAGAACTGGAGCATTTCCGCAGAAAAAGTGAAGCGCGGGGCCATCTTTGCCAGTTACGTGAAAGTGGAATCGCAGGAAGACCACCACCATCGCGGGCTTTCGATCATCCTGAAGCGCATCGAAGATGCAAGGCTCGCGCCGCGGGCCGCCGAACACGCGAAGAAAATCTTCACGCGGCTGGCGGAAGCTGAAGCCAAAGTTCACCAGGTGCCGGTCGAGCAGGTGCATTTTCACGAAGTGGGCGCAGTGGATTCGATCATTGATATTGTGGGCGCGGCGATTGGTTTCGAGCTGCTGGGGATCGATGAATTTGCTTGCTCGGCATTCGATGTGGGCGCGGGGCAGGTAAGGACAGCGCACGG
>JBGPZR010000265.1:0-4038 GCA_041493845.1 Terriglobia bacterium
AACGCCCATGGTCTTCTGGCTCAGGTCTTCGCCATTAACGCCGAACACGTACGGCCCCAAGATTACAGAGTTGGAATTCGTGAGCGCGTTCACGTCTTGTTGGTCAATCGTTCCGCTGGCGACGGCGTTCTGGTCGAAGCGGATCACGAGGGCGTGCTGGTTCGACATCAGCGCAAACTGCAAAGTGCTCCCCGTCTGGCCGCCTGTGTTCAGCGACGCTCGCGTGCGTCCGTCGGGGCCGACCAGGTAATTCCCGTTTTGAATGGGGACCTGCACGGAGATTCCAGTGAAAAAATTTTCGATGTCCTCGACGCCGCTCACGATGCCGCCCTGCCCGTCCGCCACAAAGCTTCCCGCTACGGAAATGAAATTCGCGCCGGTGCCACCCGAATATGCGAATGCAAACGGCCCTCTCAGCGACGCATCCGAATAAACGATGGTGGCCACAGCCGTTGCGGTGATAGCGCCATCCTTCGCCGTGATCGTGACCGTCTGGCCCGGCGGCGGCGCGAGTGGCGCGGTGTACAGTCCGCTGTTCATGTCAATCGTCCCGATGTCGCCGCCGTTCGTGGAGCTGACGGTCCAGGTAGCATTGGGGTCTGGGAGGTTGTTCAGCGTTGCTGAGAACTGAAAACTCCCTCCCGCCGGAACAGTCTGCCCCGACGGACTCACCAGCAGCCCCTGCCCGGCCGAAAACGATACGGCCACGGTGTTCGAGGTCACCACCGTCGTATCGGTCGAATTCGACGGATTCTTAGGGGTGGTCGCTGTAATCAGCACGTTTGAAGCCGGCACGACCGCAGGCGCCGTGTACGCGCCCACCAGCAAGTCTGTGGCCGAGGGGACAATAGTGCCCACCGTGGAATTGCCGCCCGCCACGCCGTTTACGATCCAGGTCACCACGGTGGTGGTAGTCACCATATTGTTCGAGAGGGTCACTGCGGCGGTGACGTCCGTGCTTGTATTGATTGAAATGCTGATCGACGAGGGCGTTAGCTTCAACGAAGTCACCGTGGCAGTGTTGCTGCCGGCACCACTGCCGCAGGCCTCCAGGCCCACCAGTCCCGCTACCGCAATCGCCAAGAACAAAATCGAATAAGCCTTCACTCGCATCCTCTCCACACTCAATTTAATGGGATTTTGATGATTCCGCATTGTGGCGCACAGAGTTCCATTATTTAACGTGCGGCAGCAGTATCCGGTTGCACACATCTTCAACGACGCGCCTCCGGTTGCCCGCGCGCGGAAATCACACCCGCCGTGAATTGAGTGGGATGGCTGCCGCACTTGCGGGGTTGTAGGGCGGGCGAGCATCTCCCTGCAGGCGCTGCCTCGGCGGCCCTCCTCCGCCGGGCATCCCGGGGTCTCGTTGCTTTCATCCCAACTGATTTCGGTTTACTCTTGCACGCCCGCACGCTACAGGAGACTCTCCTGGGTGCGCGGCGGCGGCTCACCGGGCACACACGCCTGCTCGAATAATCGGAGGAGGAAGTTGCGGATGCAAAAGCTGCTGGGACTTATCGCCGTACTCATACTGTTCACCCTGCCTGCCCGGGCTCAGGACTCGACCACGCAAGAGGCGCAGAAAGAGCCGCAGAAGAAGCAGGAAGCGCCAAAACAGGAGCAGGAAGAAGCGCCGGAAAAGCAGAAGCCGCAACAAATCACGCCGAAATACGAGCTGGCCGGCGGCTACACGTATCGCTCATTCTACCCACCGAACGCGCCGCGCTTCGGGATGAACGGCTGGAATGCCACCTTCGATTACAACTTCAAACACTGGCTTTCAGTCGTGGCTGACGGCACCGGGACATACAAAGATCATGGCCTGGACGGGAAAACAAGCATTTACACATTGCTCGCCGGGCCGCGCATTTATCCCTTCGGGCATCGCCACAGGCTGATTCCCTACGGCGGGTTGCTTTTAGGCGCGGGCCACGAAATTCTGAATATTCCGGCCCAAGGCGGCTTCCCTCAGAAGACATTCAGCAGCACCGCGTACGCGTGGGAAGCCGGTGGCGGCCTGGACGTCAGGGTGACGAAGCACTGGGCCGTTCGCGTGATCGAATTTGAAATCGAGAAAACGCGCTTCAAGGATTTTACGAACGTGGTGACCAATCCCTCGGAAAGCAATCGCCGCGTCACTGTCGGAATTGTGTTTCGCTGGGGCGAAGCAAAATGACGCCGGGTTCTCGCGCGCGTTGAATCTCCGCCCGATCGGCTTCCTCTGCGCGCCGCGCACTCGCGGCTTGCCGCTGCACCTTCCCGAAAAATTCGAAATTGCACTTGCGGAAGAGCCGACGCCCGGTGCAGATTAACGCTGCGTGCAGATTCCACTCGAGAACGCAAGTCAACGCCGGGCGCTGCTGCTGGTGTCGCTCGTAGCCGCGGCGCTGATTTGCTTTCAGGCCGTGCGAATCTGGCGTGCTGATTACCGCCTGCATTCTGACCGCCTGGAGGTGATGGAGCGCGGGGCTGCGCTCGAGCCCGGCAATGCCGAAGCCTGGGATCGCGTGGGCCATCGCCGCCAATGGGACCTGGCGAATCCTGATCCTGCAGGCGCGCTCGCGGATTATCAACGAGCGATCGAGCGCAATCCACTCTCCGCTCACTACTGGCTGGACCTGGCCAGCGCCTACGAAGACACCGGGAATCTTCCGCTCGCGCGCGATGCATTCGAGCACGCCAGAAAAGTTTATCCCGCGTCGGCCGAAGTTGCCTGGAACTACGGAAACTTTCTTCTTCGCCAGGAGCAATATTCCGAAGGGTTCGCGCAGATTCAACGAGCGGTGAGCACCGACCACACGCTGCTGCCACTGGCGATTTCGCGCACCTGGCGCTCGAATCACGACGTCAATCTGCTGCTCGATGAAGTGCTACCCGCAAACGTGGACGCTTATTTCCAGGCGCTGGATTTTTTCGCCGCCAATCATCAGGCGAGCGCGGGACTAGCCGTCTGGCAGCGCCTGCTCGCGCTGGGAAAATCGTTCACGCTGCAGCGCTCGTTTCCTTTTCTGGACGATCTCATTCTCGAAGACCGCGCGGAAGATGCCCGCCGCGTCTGGCGTGAAGCACTAGCCGCGGCGGGGCTCCCGCACGAAGAGTCGCCGGGCAATTCTCTGCTGTGGAACGGGGATTTCGGACAGGATTTTGCGAATGGCGGGCTGGACTGGCGCTGGGTTGCGCTGCCGGGAGTGGCCATTGATTTCGATGCCGCGCCGCCCGCGCATGGCCCGCGCTCGCTCCGCCTCGAATTCGGCGGCGGGAGCAACCTTGCGCTGAATGAGCCCTCGCAGTTTGTCCCGGTCGAGCCCGGCCGCACCTACCATTTCCACGCGGCCATGCGCACCGAAGGCATCACAACCGAAAGCGGCCTGCGCTTCACGCTCACGGATGCGAAACATCCCGCCGGAGCCCGCCTGGTCACCGAAAACCTGACCGGCTCGCATAACTGGACAAATGTGGAAGGCGACGTCACCACCAGCGCTGAAACGCATTTCCTGCTGCTCCGCTTGCAGCGCGATCCAAGCCGGCTTTTCGAGAACAAGCTCGGCGGGATAGTGTGGGCCGCCGATGTCTCGCTCGTGCCGGTGAGCGCGGAAGCAGGGAAGCCGCCGCAATGAAAATAATTCGGGGCGGGCTGTGCCTGATTTTCGCATTCACCGTGCTGGCGCATGGCGCGGTGGAAGCGTGGTCCGAATCGCTGCTGGAAATCGGCGCGGCGGTCCTGCTGGTGATGTGGGCGGTTCTCGTCTACCGGGACGCAACGTTGAAAATCCGGTGGAGCGTGCTGAATGGGCCGCTGCTATGTCTTCTCGGCATCGGATTGGCCCAGCTTGTGCTCCATCTGACCGCGAATCCATATCTGACGCGCACAGAATTGCTGAAGCTGGTTTCCTACTTCATCGTATTTTTTCTGACGGCGCAGGCATTTCGGGAGCGGGCCGATCTGACGAAGCTGGCGTGGTTTCTGGTTTTCCTCGGCTTCGCCGTCTCACTGCTGGGAATCATTCAGCATTTCACCTCGGAAGGGAAAATTTA